>CAYMAW010000092.1:0-4915 GCA_964388565.1 uncultured Piscirickettsiaceae bacterium
TTAGGTTCTGGTGCCCTTGGTGTGAGAGTTCGAGTCTCTCCTTCCGCACCACATTTTAACAGCGAGTTAGGTCATTAAGTACCTAACTCGCTGTTTTTGTTTGAGGTTCTTATAATTGAATTCTTCAAGTAAGTTCAAACAACTTCAAATTCACCGTCCATTTTACTTTGAATGGTATGGTGATTTTTTTATTACCCAACACAAAAAATCAATAAAAACTTCACTCTCTACAATAAAGTATACTTTAATTCAAGATGCTTTCTTCTTATCGAATAGACTGTTAAATTGATAGTAAAAATAGATAAACAGGAACCCCTTCTAATATAGCATAATCAATCTTTGTGTCGGAATAGTACTGTAACTCCAAAAGCTCCTGTAAGGAAAATATTAACCCATATAGCTTACAGAAACAGCTAACAGAAATTGTATTTGATTGATTAAAACCAAAAAATACCAGGGGGGGTACTTTCCTGCGATGAAGTGGCTACACTTGTGAATTCTATCAACAAGAGTATATATTGGTAATTTATTAAAAAGGCAATTTTCTAAATTAAATTCATTTTATGTTAAAACTTATCTTGCTAGCTGGCAGTGGTCTGTCTGTACGGTGGATTAAAAATTACACCGATTTTAAAGGTTTGACTCGTTGAATTAACCGAGCAAAATTTTTCGCACCAATTAAAAAAACAAGTTGTTTTATAACTTGTTTTTTTCCTAAGTTTTAATATCTATTTCCGTAGATCAGTATAATCATTACATAGGAACGCCTAAATTAAACTGGAAGACCTGGGTTTTATCTTTATCACGATCATTAAGAGCCCTAGCAAAACTAAAGGTTAAAGGCCCGACTGGTGTAATCCAAGAAACCCCTAGCCCTGCTGATGTTCTAAAACCATCAATATTGGCTGTTAATGAGCTTTTAAATACATTACCGGCATCAACAAACAGACTAAATCGTAAATTGTCTGATTCTTCTACAAATGGCATTGGGAAAATTAGTTCGGCACTAGAAACTGCTCTAAAACTACCCCCTGATGCTTTACTTGACCCGTCAGTAACAGAGTCGTACACATTCCCTAGAGAATTAGGTTCATAGCCTCTAACACTGCCAATTCCACCTGCGTAAAAATTTTCGTAGAATGGTATTCCTTCAAATCCATTATAGCCTGCACCATAAGAAAGACCGGCTTTTAGCTTAAAGGTAAAGTTTTTGCTAATTGGAATAAAGATACTCTCATCTGCAAATGCTTTATAGTAAGAAACTTTTGAATTGGTCGGTAGGGTAATTTCTGTACTTAAACTCGTTTTCTGTCCTTTTGATGGGAAGTAGAAAGCATTTCTTGTATCATAGCTCCAACCAGCCATTAATTTAACTGAATTAAAGTGCCTACCTTGATCATCTTCATAGCGACTACAAACATAAAAACTTTCATTACATAAAATATTTTGGTCATCTAATTTAACAGAAAAAGATAACTTGCTCCATTCAGAAATAGGATAGCCTAAACTTAAGCGTAAACCATAGTTGTTTAGTGTGTAATCTGCAGCACCCAGTTCTTTTGCATCAATTTCACGAAAATATATTCCGCCACCTAAAGACATTCCACTATCCGTAAAGAATGGGTTTATAACACCCACATCTAATGATTTAGTTGATTTACTAAAACTCCCGTTAAGGTTTGCTTTGTAACCAGAACCCAGTACATTTCTTTCTGTCACACCTATCGTAAAATTTGCTCCGTCTAGCTGTGAATAACCAACACCGGCATTAAACGAGCCTGTTGATTTTTCTTCAATATTAATAACTAAATCTACTAAATCTTCTGAAACCCTTTTGGTATCTATTTTGGCTAGCTTAAAGAAGCCTAAACGATTTAGCCTTGCATTGGAGCTTCTAACGGATTTTAAAGAGTAAGGTGCCGATTCTAATTGTCTGAGTTCTCTTCGAATAACATGATCTCTTGTTCTAGTATTACCATTAATTAAGATCTTTCTAACATAGACTCTTTTCTTTGGGTCAATTCTAAAATCAACACTAACCGTTTTACTTTCTGTATCTAGCCTTGTAATAGGGTCGATTTCTGCAAACGCATAGCCTTCTTCACTTAATCTATCTCTAAGTTTATTAACGGTCGCAATAATTTTACTTCTAGAGTATAAATTTTCTTTAAAGATCCTTTGCAATATGATTAAATCAGCGTTTTTTAAAATAGTTTCGCCTGAAAATTTAACATTCGAAACTGTATATTGCGAGCCTTCTTTGAAGTTAATCGTAATATATACTTTTGTTTTATC
Source organism: uncultured Piscirickettsiaceae bacterium (assembly GCA_964388565.1). Classification (GTDB taxonomy): domain Bacteria; phylum Pseudomonadota; class Gammaproteobacteria; order Thiomicrospirales; family Thiomicrospiraceae; genus Hydrogenovibrio. Next base: position 2,296 of record CAYMAW010000092.1, read on the forward strand.
TAAAGATAAACTGACTTGACTGCTTTTATGTTCAAATTCTGCAAAACCTCTGTCCATATAATAGGATTTTATTGTTTCTTCGTCCGAGAGTAATTTAGGTTTTGCATAGCTGTCTGCACTAGCGAAATTGGCAACATCTGAAAGTAACATTCTGCTTTTTAATCGTTCATCGTCATATGTCTTGTTACCAACTAATGTAATTCGTCCTATGCTAGCAGGCTTGCCTTCTTCTACATTCACTTTTAAAGAAACTCTATTTCTAGGTAGCTCTTCCACCAGTATTTCTATTTCAGCCGCATAATATCCTTGGTTTTGATATTGTCTTCTTAGGTCTACTATTATTTTTTCTAGTTGATTTTTATTAAAAATGCGACCCTTTTTAACACCTAATGATGATAAAGCAACTTCCAAGTCTTCTGTTTTAATTAATTCATTCCCATCCATTGAGATGTCTGCAATAGACGGTCTTTCTAAAACAACTATTTTTAAAACACCACCTTTTTCTTTATACAATGCAATATCTTTAAAAAATTTAGTTTGATAAAGTTGCTTTAAGCTAACCGCGGTGGATTCGGCGTTTAGGCTGTCTCCAATTTCAACGGGTAGATAACTGCGAATAGTTTCAAAACTAATTCGTTTATTACCATCAATAATAATTTCTTTAACTTTAAAGCTCGAAGCTATCACAAACGAACTAACAGAAGATAAAAGTAAAAATAAAATAATTTTTCTAATCATTGGATATACGAACCACATCATTAAATATTGCAAAAAAAGTTAAACTAAAAATTAGTAACATACCAAGTTGTTGTAACACTAATTCTATTTTAGAATTTAAGGGGGTGCCTTTTATCATTTCAATAAAATAAAGCATTAAATGCCCTCCATCCAAAATAGGGATAGGTAAAAGGTTGAGTATACCCAAACTTAAACTTAACAGAGCAAGCAAATTAAAAAAAGATCCCCACCCAATTTGAAGTGCTTGCCCTGAATAGTCGGCGATAGAAATAGGTCCGGATAAATTAGAGGCATCTACTTCACCAAATATCATTCTTTTTATCATCGTTAAACTCATATTTATCAAATCGACTGAATGAGTATAGCCCTGTTTAAGGGACTCTAAAAAAGAATAGTTCGTTTTTATTCTGTAAGCTTCATAAATAGTTTTATCAAGTAAAACACTTGCTCCAAAGAAGCCTATTTGTTTATTATTTTTATCGCTCGTTTGGATATTTACTTCTTTAAGAGCAATTACATTTTGACGAGAATAAGAGATTAATAATTTTTTACCCGCACTTGCCCTTATTAACTCAACGAAATCATACCATGAAACAACCGTCATTCCATCTACCGATATAATTTTATCTCCATGCATAAAATTGGCAGCACTAGCTGACGAGTTTTCTTTAATATCACCAAGTACGACGGGGATTTCTGGTAATTTAGGAATAAATCCTAGTAGCTTTATCCTATTTTGTTTTGGGTTATTAATATCAATATTTGATAGTGATAAAGATAAAAATGATACTTCTCCCTTATTCTCAACAGAGGACACGCCTAACGGAATCATTTCTTTGTTATGAACTAATGCCTGTAGTATAGATTGATCTACTTCTTTCCATGTATTTGTTTTCTTGCCATCAACTGAAACAATTTTTAATGTTTTATCTAGTCCTTGGTTTATTAAGGAGATAGATTGTGCTAAAGGACTAGAGATTTCAACTTTTTCAAAAATAGGTTTAAACCCAGTTGTTCCTGAAAAATAAATTAAACTGAAAACAACCCAAGCAAAAACTAAATTAACAATAGGTCCAGCAATAACAATCGCAATTTTAACAAAAACAGACTGCCTATTAAACGCCCTGCTATAATCTTCGTTTTTAGAATTTAAACAATCTTCATCTCGCTCATCTAAAAACTTAACAAACCCACCAAGTGGAATTATGCCAAGCTTAAAGCGAGTTTCGCCTCGTTGAAAAGAGAAAAAAGAACGACCAAATCCCACAGAAAATTCAGTTACTTTTACATTAAATAATCGGGCAACAATATAATGCCCCCATTCATGAATCGTAACCAAGATACCCATTGCTAGAATGAACCCAACAAAAGCTAATAAAATAGACATCTAAATAGAAACCGATTGCCAAACTAATAAAAACAAAGGCATTGCCAAAATAATGCTATCCATTCTATCCAACACGCCACCATGACCAGGTAATAACTGACTACTATCCTTCATACCGACCTGTCTTTTTAAGAAACTCTCAAACAAGTCGCCAAAGATAGATAGAGCACCAATAACACTTAAAACAATAGACAATGCAAAATAAGATATATTTGTTTGTGGTTCAATGAATATCAAACCAAAATAAGCAATAATAGCGGATAATAATATTCCGCCAAAAACGCCTTCCCATGTTTTACCTGGACTAACATAGCTTGCTAATTTTGTTTTACCAAATTGTTTACCTGCAAAATAAGCGCCTACATCAACAGCCCAAATAACAAAAAAGCTTAACAATATTATTTGAGATGAAACATTCATTTTAAGTGAAATTATCGCATAATAAAACGCATAAATAATCACCACACCTAGAAGAAATATAGCATAAGAATTTGT
>CAYMAW010000093.1:0-4889 GCA_964388565.1 uncultured Piscirickettsiaceae bacterium
TTGAGGCAACATCTAGACTGACTGTAAAGGTCATTGTGCCGGCATCTTCATTTACACTAACATCATTAATGCTTAGCGCAGGAAGAGGAAGATCATTATCAATAATAGTGGTATCAACATTATTATCCGTAGCATGCTCTACAATATTTTCAAAGTTAGTATCTACAATCGCGGTAATTTCAACATTAAAGCTTTCTGAACCTTCGATAATAGCATCTTCTAGTGCATCAATAGTAAACTGCGTACTATTACTTCCGGCAGGAATGACCACTGTTGCAACACCATTAAAGTCTGTGCCATCAATAGCCACGCCAGAATAAGCTAACGAAACAGTAATTGGGCTAGTTACATCAGATGGAGATTTGTCAACGCTAACTGTATAGGGTGTAGTTGTATCACCTTCATCAACAGTAGCAGGACCAACAATACTAACAATCGCAGTATCTTCTGGTCCAGCAGTACCTTCATCTAAAATAGTACCAATTCCTTGATTATCTGAAATTTCGGCATTCGGTGTAATATTACTTAAATTTAGACTAAATGTTTCAGTTGGTTCAGCGAAGAAATCATCTGTTATATTCACAACAATCGTTGTACTAGTTTCCCCTGCTACAATAGTTGCTGTACCACTTGTTGCCACATAATCTTGCCCTGCTATGGCAGTAATATCAGCAGTACTGTAGTCAAAAACTACATCTCCTAGAGTTTGATGACCTATTGCTAATGTAAAGGTCATCGTTCCAGCATCTTCATCTACCGTTAAATCATTAACAAATAACTGAGGGAGACCATCATTGTCTATAATAGTAGTTTCAACTAACGGCCCAGTTTCTACATTTTCAAAACCACCTTGCGTGGTCGCTGTTATTGCAACCTGAAATACTTCTGTGCCTTCTGCTAATGCATCATCTAATGTTGTTTGTGTAATAGTTGTACTTGCAGTTAACTGTCCTGCTAGAATAATAACATCCTGAGTAACTGGAATTAAATCCCCTGCGTCCGTTGTTTGGTGACCAACAACTAGTGTTACTGTCATATCAACAGCAGGAGGTTTATCAACAGAAACGGTATAAACTGCATCTTCGCCCTCTACGACATTAGCCGGCCCTTGGACTATTACTGTTGCTGTATCAATAGGAGCGGTACCGCCGTCATCTTCTGCCGCACCATCATGAATAGTTGTTTCAACAAGATCATTACCTAAAACTAAATTTTCAAAACCGCCACCATCTTGATTACTAATACGCACTTCATAAATTTCATCACCTTCTGCATAGGCATCATCAATTGTACCTACTGTAAAATCAACCGTTGTTTGTCCTGCAGGAATGGTTATCTGAGTCGTATTAGTAACCACATCACCTGTTTCTGCACTTACAAAAGTATAAGTTACATCAACGGTTACATCTTCAACAGGAACTAAATCAACTGTTACGGTATAACTAGCTGTATTTGCTTCATTAACATCTGTATCTCCAGAAAGTGATACTGTTGCAGTGTCTTCTGGGCCTGCAGGCGAATCACTACCAGCTTCGTCAACGATGGTTGTTGTTACTAAATCATTAATAACAACAATCCCTTGCGAGCCACTAAATTGAACATTACTTAAACTAACCGTGTAATCTTCACCGGAATCAGAATAAGCATCATCATTTGTCTGAACAGTAAAAGTAATTTGCGCTTGACCTGCTGGAATGGTTAAGGTCTGTGTGACTGGAACATAGTCACCATCTTCAGTTGTAACATGACCAGTCGTTACCGTAAAAGTAACATCGTTTGCAAGTTCTTGATCAATGCTAACCGTGTAAGTAGCTGGCTCACCTTCAATAACTGCGATAGGGCCACTAATTGTTATTTTAACGGGACCAGCAAGTGCATCGTCTGCTTGATTAATGACAAGATTATTATTTTCCGAAGAGGCAGTTAAGAAACCACTTGTTACCAACCCTTCCTGCCTATTATCTTCAAACGCATCCCCTGCTTGTGCTGACGAAGAAACATCTCCCTCTTCACCTGCCGCAGTTTCTTCAAGATCATTAATATTGCCTTCTAATATTTTAGCTACAATACTTTGCACATCTGAATCAGTCGCCTCTGCTTCTTCAACATCTGCAATAGAAACAACATCTTCATCTAGAACCGCTGCCGAATTTTCATTTAGATTAAACACTTCACCATTAATTAAGGTGATTAAAACGGAGCCTTGACCTTCAGTTAAAACCAATTGACCTTGGTAGACCTCCATCCCCTCTGAAAGAGGAATAAGCTCTCCGGCACTACTCTCTAAATAAACTACACCAGAAATTTCTGTGACTTGACCGATTACTGTATTTGCATTTGCCATGATGAACTCCGTTTTTATATTTTTTTTGTATTTCGCGCACGCGAATTTAAATTAATTTTTATAGTTACTGACTATAATAATAAAAAATTGCCCACATATCTATTGTCCTTTAGTACAGTACACCTATGTTGATGTTTAAAAAAAAGAAATAAAGAACTATCAACAAACCATAGATGGAACCACACAGACTTATCCACAGCCCTCCAAAACATCAAAAAAACAAAAAAAACAATTGTTTAACAAGGGATTACCAACCATTCATCAAAATTTAAAAAACAAGCCGTAAAAGTAAAGTGACTTATCCAAAATAAAACCCTGTTATTTATTTAATTAAAAAAAAGCGCAAAGCAACACTTTGTCAACGATTTCCTCAGCCTTTCTTCACCCTTTTTAGTATGAAACCCTAACTAACTAACCTATAATTTAGCCAAGTTCTTGATTCTTTAAACGGTATCAACATCTTATCTTGTTTATGTTTTTGGGATAGGTACCTCCTCCTTAACCTATCCCATTCTTACTCCCAAAAAACATGCCTTTTCAACACAAAAACCAGCTAAAAAAGTCTTTTTCATGGTACTTAAAATTAAAACCATTTCTTACTATTTTTACTAAAATAACTCACCTTGAACTTGAGCCAACCCTTTCTTCATGATCACTCAATTATTTGCTATTGCGAATCCGTATCAAATTCATTTATAATAATCACAAGTTATTAAAGTTCTCAACAGACTTTGAAATCTTTATTTATTGTTATGTTTTTGGGATAGACACCTCCTCCTCAGTTTATCCCACCCTTTTTTTCTAACCCTTGAATTTTCGTTAAAACCCCATATACTAAACTCTATATATTTCACAAAGGTGTGAACGATGATTACAATGTGTCCAAATTGCGGTGGATTGAACCGTATTACTACCGAAAAATTAAACGACAATCCAAGTTGTGGAAAGTGTCAGGAAACAGTTTTTACAGGGAAACCTGTTGAAATGACTGGCGAACAACTACTTCGAGCAATAGAAAAGACCGACCAAACTTTAGTGGTCGATTTTTGGGCACCTTGGTGTGGTCCTTGCAAATCCTTTGCCCCTACTTTTTCGAAAGCAGCTAAACAACTTGAGCCGAAGGTGAAATTAATTAAGATTAATACTGAAATAGAACAACAAATCGCAGGAAAGTTTAATATTCGCTCCATCCCGACATTAGCTATCTTTAAAAATGGCAAGGAAATCACTAGGCAATCAGGTGCTTCTGATCTAACTGGCTTTATAAATTGGGTAACAAACAATCAATAAATACCTGCCCCTGGCATTTTTTTAAAACGGAAAATAGACATGGAAATTGGCTCAAAAGAACACAAACAAATACTTAAACGAAGCATTTACAAAATTGCGATTAAGACTTTCTTAGTCTCTTTAGGTATTGCTATATTTTTTAGCATTCCTAGTTTTGTGCGTGAAAATGATTTTTCACTTGGTTTGGCTATTTTCGGGCAGGTTGCCTTGATAATTGGCGTACTTTACGCCCTAGTGATTGCGTTTAATAAATACCGCCAAATTATTTTGCCATTTGATGAGCAGTATAAAAAATAATTTTATTGAAAAATAAGGTAATTTCATCGCCCACTGCCGTGCAGACAACCTAAGATTTATTACTGCTATATCACTATAACTTTCTTGGTTTAATTGCTTTATTAAATTTGACAATTCATCAGAACCACCTAAGTTATTTTCTATTTCTGCTTGCCATTGCCCAATCGAATTGTTTTCAGTTAAAAACAAAAACTGTTTTGACCATGCCTGACAAGCCTGCCATATTTCTATATTTGAAGGTGCTTGCTTTAACTGTTTAATCAACCTAACTTTTAAAACAAACTGCCAACCAAACACAACAAAAATTAACGCTATTGCCATCAATACTAAGTATTTAACTGCATTTAACAGCCATAAAAACCAAGTTGGTACTGAAACAAAAAATTGTTGTTCAGTAAAAACATCTTTTAACTGTTCCCGTTCTACATCAAAATAAGTTAATCGCATACTAGGTATTGAATACAAGCCTGCTTTATTTGCTCGAAAAGGTTGTTCGATTTTTAATTGATTAAAACTACCCTGTCCATTCAATTCACTACTCGCTGTAATATCTGGAGAGAGCCACTCTAAGCCTTTTTGAAAGTATAATTGCTGGCTTAATTTAGGCAGAAAATCAATAGGAACATTCTGACCAAAAACGGTTGTTTTAAAATAGTGTAATTCTCCTGAGCGAACAAATAAAGGTAGATCATCAATCTTTATACTTAACTCACCTACAACCGTCGCAACAGGCAAATAACTTGGTAATGCTGACACAAATAATTTGGTAGTCTCATCAAAAAATAGCCAAGGTCTTGAAGTGGTATTCTTAACCTTAATCACGGGGCTTCTTATTTTTATATTACCTGCTTTATTCAGCGTAATAGACATAACAAAATATTTAGCATCAGACAATAATCCTTGTTCAATTTTATAAGGCTCTACTGTTAATTCATAAAATAATTTATTGTTGTAATGA
>CAYMAW010000094.1:0-4854 GCA_964388565.1 uncultured Piscirickettsiaceae bacterium
AGTTGGCTTTTAACCAATTGGTCGCGCGTTCGAATCGCGCACGACCCACCATTTATTTCTATCTTTTGCTATTTTCGCTATTTTATTTTCCCTTGTGTTTAATTTGTTATTAAAAATACACTCTTTTAGATTGCTATTTGTTAGAATCACTAGATAAATACTGAAATAAAAATGGACTTAATAAAAATGAAAGACTTTTTAGATTTTGAACAGCCTATCGCGGAACTAGAAGCGAAAATTGATGAGCTAAGGCACCTTGGTGGTGACGATATGTGTTTAGTTGATGAAATATCCTCCTTAGAAACTAAAAGTAAAAAATTAACATCTTCCATTTTCTCTAAATTGACCGATGTCCAAATTTCTCGTGTTGCACGCCACTCCCAACGCCCTTACTTATTGGATTACATTGAATCAATTTTTACTGACTTTAAAGAATTACACGGCGACCGTGCATTTGCGGATGATGCCGCCATCGTTGCAGGTTTAGCGCGTATTGATGGTCAGCCAGTCATGGTTATTGGTCAAGAAAAAGGGTGCGATACAAAAGATAAAATTTATCGTAATTTTGGTATGCCAGGTCCAGAAGGCTATCGAAAAGCGCTGCGTTTAATGAAAACAGCGGAACGGTTTGGTTTACCTATTATCACATTTATTGATACGCCAGGTGCCTACCCAGGTATTACTGCAGAAGAACGAAATCAATCTGAAGCAATTGCTCGAAACTTAATTGAAATGGCAGAGCTTAAAGTGCCTATTATTTGTTCAGTTATTGGAGAAGGTGGTTCCGGTGGAGCCTTAGCGATTGGTGTAGGTGATATAACCATGATGATGCAATATAGTACTTATTCTGTTATTTCACCAGAGGGATGCGCATCTATTTTATGGAAAAATTCAGCAAATGCACCTGAGGCGGCGGAAGCATTAGGGATTACTTCAACAAAGCTAAAGGAACTTGGGTTGATTGATGTTGTCGTGGAAGAGCCACTAGGCGGAGCACACAGGGATCCTAAAAAAGCAATCCAGTCTTTGAAAAAAGCTATTTTAAACCAATTAAAAGAACTTGGTGCCAAGCCAGTTGAAGAGTTAGTTGAAGCTCGTTATAACCGTTACATGCAATATGGTAATTTTACCGAATAATAATGTGTTCTTATGAACTGGTTCGGCTAGCAATTGCAGACTTTTGTGATTCCTTATCTGCGGAAGACAATCTTGTAATAGGCTTAAGCGGTGGTGTTGATTCCGTTGTATTAACTCACGCTATTTCTGCTTATGTTTCTAAGCAGAATCTTAGCTTACAATTAAAAACAGTGCATGTTAATCATGGTTTGCAAAAGCAAGCCAACTATTGGCAACAATTTACAGAACAGTTCTCTCTTTCGTTAGGCTTGCCTTTTCAATCGGTAAGCGTTTCTATTAATGCTAAAAATCGTCAAGGCTTGGAATCAGTCGCAAGAGACAAACGCTATGAAACCTTGTTTGAGGAATGTCCAGAAAAAGGTTATTTACTTACCGCACATCACCGTCAAGATCAGGTTGAAACAGTTCTACTAAATTTGTTTAGAGGAACGGGTATTAAAGGTTTGTTAGGAATGCCTGAAAGCAAGCGAGTTTCCGATAAAAAAAACATCCATGCTCGACCATTATTAAACACTCCTCTGAACGCTATCTTAGATTATGCAAGGCATTTTGATTTAAATTGGGTTGAAGACCCATCAAATAAAGATACTTCTTTTCGGCGAAACTTTATCCGTCATGACATTTTGCCAAAAATTGCCAGGGGGGGGTATGATGTAGAGTTAAATATCTCGCGAATGACCAATAATTTAGCAGAAGAATTTTCGTTATTAAATGAATTGGCAGAACAAGATTTGTTAATTTGTTCTTACACTAAATTAGCCTTAAATATAGCCCCTTTAGAAGGGTTGAGTTGGGCTAGAAAACGCAATGTTATTCGGTTTTGGAATGATTCGATTGCATTGTTTAATGTTAAGTTTACGCTGAAATTATATCAATGGCTTGAAGACGCTTTTAAAATCGAAAATGTAAATGCTCACCCTAGTAAATTGGGGAAGGATTTTCAGATTAAGGTCGAAAAAAAGACTGTTTATTTATTACGCGAATTGGTTGATAGTTATAAAATAAAATTAACCGATTTTGAACCTCTAACCTTTGGTTTTGACGAAGATGTTATTTTTAGCGTTTTAAAAAAATATCAAGGAAAAGAACAGTTGGTTATCCGTAGTTTAAATGAAGAAGAGTTTGCTGATAAACAACTTAAAAAAATGTTTAAAAAAGAAAAAGTTGTTTTTTGGAATCGTAAAAGGTGGCCTGTTGTTTGTGAAGGAAACAATGTCCTAGAAGTGATAGGATTTAAAGAGTAATTGGCGTATAATATCTTTCCATTCTGATAGACTTTAAAAAAATAAATAAACTAAAAATAAAAGTGATTCATGACTAAATATATATTTGTTACTGGTGGTGTTGTTTCTTCCTTAGGGAAAGGTATTGCCGCAGCTTCTCTTGGTGCGTTATTAGAAGCTAGGGGTCAAAGTGTCAGTATGCTTAAAATTGATCCGTATATTAATGTTGATCCTGGCACGATGAGCCCATTGCAACATGGTGAAGTTTTTGTAACCGATGATGGGGCAGAAACCGATTTAGATTTAGGGCATTATGAACGCTTTGTCCAAAAACATTTTACAAAAAACAACAGTTTTTCTGCAGGGCAAGTATACGAAGAAGTTATTCGTAAAGAAAGAAAAGGCGATTACTTAGGCGGTACGGTGCAAGTTATACCTCATATCACCGATCAAATTATTCACAATATAAAAAAGGCCGCAAAAGGCGTTGATATAGCATTGGTGGAAGTAGGCGGAACGGTTGGTGATATAGAATCATTACCTTTTTTAGAAGCCATTAGACAACTTGGGGTTGAAGTAGGTCGAGACAATGCTATTTTTATGCATTTAACATTACTACCCTACATTAAAGTTGCGGGCGAAATGAAAACTAAGCCGACACAGCATTCGGTAAAAGAATTGCGTTCAATTGGGATTCAACCAGATATTTTAATATGTCGTTCAGAAAAACCTTTAGCCGATAATGAGAAGAAAAAAATCTCATTATTTACCAATGTTGAAGAAAAGGCGGTTATTAATTCATTAGATGCCCGAACCATCTATGAAGTACCTAGAATGCTATATGAGCAAGGTTTAGATGAGCTAGTAACCCAGCGTTTTAGAATTGACGCACCCGTTGCGGACTTGTCTGATTGGGACGCGGTGGTTGAAGCACAATTAAACCCCGAAAGAACCGTTGATATTGCGATGGTCGGTAAATATGTTGATTTAACTGAAGCTTATAAATCGGTTAATGAAGCCCTAATTCATGGTGGAATTCATGAGCAAACCAAAGTAAATATTCACCATATAGATTCAGAATCATTAGAGATGGAGGGTCTTTCTGCCATTGAAAATATGGATGCCATTTTGGTTCCAGGAGGATTTGGAGTGCGAGGTGTGGAAGGGAAGATTTTAGCGATTCAATATGCCCGTGAAAATAAAATTCCTTATCTTGGTATTTGTTTAGGAATGCAAATGGCAGTGGTCGAATATGCAAGAAATGTAGCAGGGTTAACAGATGCACATAGTTCTGAACTAAATCCAAATACACCGCACCCTGTTGTAGCACTCATTACCGAATGGACGGGCGAAGATGGTCAACTTATTCAGCGTGATGAAGACACCGATTTAGGTGGTACGATGCGTTTAGGTGCTCAAAATTGTAAACTAGATGCAGGAAGTCATATTCGAGAAATTTATGGACAAGATGTTATTTTTGAAAGGCATCGCCATCGTTATGAAGTGAATGATGGTTATGTCTCAAAATTAACAGAAGCAGGGCTGGTTTTTGCAGGTCATTCAGAAGACGGAAGTTTAGTTGAAACAATTGAACTTGCAGAGCACCCATGGTTTGTGGCATGTCAATTCCATCCAGAATTTACATCAACCCCAAGAAAAGGGCACCCTTTATTTAATGCATTTGTAAGTGCCGCCAATCAATATAAGGAAGAAAAATAAATGAAATTATGTGGTTTTAATGTTGGCATTGATCAACCTTTCTTTTTAATTGCCGGTCCTTGTGTTATCGAATCAGAGCAATTAGCGATTGATACAGCAGGACAGTTAAAAGAAATGACAGCTGAATTAGGAATTCCTTTTATTTATAAATCTTCTTACGACAAAGCCAATCGCTCTTCTACTAAAAGTTTTAGAGGGTTGGGTGTTGAAAAAGGATTAGAAATATTACAAAAAGTAAAGGATCAAATCGGTGTGCCAGTTTTAACCGATGTTCATGAAGATACACCACTTGATGAAGTTGCATCTGTGGTAGATGTAATGCAAACACCTGCCTTTTTAGTGCGTCAAACTAACTTTATACAAAATGTATGTCGTCAAGGCATTCCCGTAAATATCAAAAAAGGGCAATTTCAAGCACCTTGGGATATGGATCAAGTAGTATTGAAAGCCCGTGAAGTCGGTAATGAACATATTATGGTTTGTGATCGAGGCACTTCATTCGGCTACAACACATTGGTTTCTGATATGCGTGGGTTAGCTTCCATGCGTAGCACTGGTTGTCCTGTTGTTTTCGATGCAACCCATTCGGTACAACAACCAGGTGGTAATGGTACAACTTCGGGTGGTCAAAGAGAAATGGTACCCGTTCTCGCTCGTGCCGCCATTGCGGCAGGTGTATCAGGTGTATTTATGGAAACCCACCCAAACCCTGAAAAAGCGTTATCTGATGGGCCTAATATGTGGCCAATTGATAATTTAAAACCCATCTTACAAA
>CAYMAW010000095.1:0-4818 GCA_964388565.1 uncultured Piscirickettsiaceae bacterium
TGTAATGTTTTGTTATTAACATCAGGATTATGTTGGGTTGAAATAACCACGGCATCTACGCCAACAGGTTTGCCATCTTCATAACGCAGGGTAACTTGGCTTTTTGCATCGGGTCTTAACCAGTCAATACTGCCATTTTTGCGTAATTCGGCTTGTTTTTCCATTAGGCGATGGGCGTAAAAAATAGGGGCCGGCATAAGTACATCGGTTTCATTGGAGGCGTAACCAAACATTAAACCCTGGTCGCCTGCACCTTGTTCATGGTCGTTAGATTCATTAACACCTTGGGCTATTTCGGGTGATTGTTTTCCGATAGAGCTTAAAACCGCACAGGTTGAACCATCAAACCCTAAATCGCCGTGGTTATAGCCAATTTCATTAACTACATTGCGTACTAATTCTTCTTGGTCAACCCATGCCGTGGTACTAATTTCGCCACCAAGTATGACCATGCCTGTTTTAATAAAAGTTTCACAAGCCACGCGTGCTTTTGGGTCTTGTTTGATTATCGCATCTAACATGGCGTCGGAAATTTGGTCAGCAATTTTATCTGGGTGACCTTCTGAAACGGATTCGGAAGTGAAGACGGTTGTTTTAGTCATTGTATTTGTTCCTCTAATGTTGTAAATATTTGAGGTACGGGGATTATTGCGGGAGGGTCTTTAAAGTAGATTCTCCTCGCTTTAGCCGTACTTATTAACGCGCCCGCAAGCTGAAAAATTCAAATCGGCGCTTAGTTCAATATTTATTCTCTTACAAATGTTAGTTGGTTGCAAGTTTTTTAAGTGTTTTTTGGCTTTGTTTTTGCTTTTCTATCTAATTATTCATATTAGAACAACAAAAAAATGACATACAACCAAAAGATTATTTTTTATATTAGCTTTGTCGTAATGCTTTTATCGGTTACGAGTGGTAGCTTTTTATTGAATTTAATAGAAGATAACGCGATTCAAAAGGAGAGTTCTCAAAATTATTTGTCTGCTGGTATTCGCTCTATGCTTGTTGTTGAGTCTTCTGTTGAACAAAATGAAAACCGTGTCATTACGCAAGAGGTATATCAGCCTATTCGTTTAGAACGAGCTGTTTTTAAACCGTATGTTGGTTTAAAAGATAAAACTGAAAGCGCTTCTTCTAAAGAAAATTATGGCCCTGCTTTAATTTTATATGAAGATGAGGTTGTTATTGAGTTTACAAAAAAAATGGCGACTAGTCGTAATATTAAACGGGCAATTGTTAGGGTATTATTATCTAAGCACCCTCAATCAGAAAAAAACTTGTTGGTTAAGGCGTCGTTCAATTTAAAAGAAACGCCTTATTTTTATAAAAAAATAGTCGATCAAAACAACTTTCCTATTCGTTACCCTAAGCAAGCTTATGATTATGCTAATTTTATTTTAGAGAATATGCTTGAAGATTTTTCAGATGTTGAGGGCGATTTTGTGCTAGTGCATATTCCGTTAATTCAATCTAATTTAAAGGGTGCGGCACGGTATTATCAAGATGCCGTGGATAATTATAGTGCGGAATATAATATTAGCCCATCATTGGTTTATGCGGTGATGGAGGTGGAGAGCGATTTTAATCCGCAAGCGGTTAGTGGTTCTAATGCGATTGGTTTAATGCAGTTAAAGGCGAATGCTGGTGGTAAAGATGTTCATAATTTAATTGATAAAAAATCAGGCAAGCCGAGTAGTCGTGAATTATTTGACTCTGAAAATAATATTCGGATGGGAGCCGCTTATCTTGGTTTATTGAAACATGATTATTTAGGCAAGGTAAAAAATAAAGAAATTAAAGAAATGATGTCTATTTCTTCTTATAATGGCGGACTAAGTACGGTTTTAAATTTATTTGGTCGTTCACATGAAAAGGCGATTGCAAAAGTAAATAGAATGAACCCCGAGCAAGTCTATAATAAGTTAAGATTTGAACATAAATCGCAAGAAACGCGTTTGTATTTAGATAAGGTGTTAAACGCAAATTTGAAATATAAACAACAATTAAATACCCCACTTGAAAGGTTTTAAACATGACAACATCTGCTTACTGGCAAGGCAAACAAGTTTTAGTAACCGGTGCGGATGGATTTATCGGTTCACATTTATGTGAGCAATTAGTGAAAGCAGGCGCAAAAGTTAGGGCGTTAGTTTTATATAATTCGTTTAATAGTTGGGGTTGGCTAGATAATAGCCCTTATTTAAGTGAAATGGAGATTATTAGTGGCGATGTTCGTGACCCTTTTCTTTGTCAAAAAATAACTCAAGATTGTCATACCGTTTTTCACCTTGCCGCATTGATTGCGATTCCTTATTCTTATGTCGCCCCTAATTCTTATGTTGAAACCAATGTTAATGGTACTTTAAATATTGCTCAAGCTTGCTTGGACAACGGCGTGGAGAGGTTGATGCATACTTCTACATCAGAGGTTTATGGTACGGCTCAATATGTTCCGATAGATGAGAAGCATCCTATTCAGCCACAGTCGCCATATAGTGCTAGTAAAATTGGTGCAGATGCGATGGCGATGTCGTATTTTAATTCGTTTGAAATGCCCGTTTCAATTGCCAGACCATTTAATACTTATGGACCAAGGCAGTCGGCTAGGGCGGTTATTCCAACCATTATTACTCAAATAGCGAAGGGCAAAAAAGAAATTCAATTGGGTGATACTTCACCGACCCGTGATTTTAATTTTGTAACCGATACTTGCGTAGGAATGATGGCAATTTCTGAATCAGAACAAACCATTGGTAAAACCATTAATATTGGTTCAAACTTTGAAATTTCCGTGCAAGATACGCTAGAGATGATTAAAGAAATTATGCACTCTGATGTTCAATTTATTATTGATGAACAGCGTTTACGACCGAAAGATTCAGAGGTGTTTAGACTTTGGTGCGATAATTCGATGATTAAAGAGTTAACGGACTTTGAGCCACAATATGATATTCAAAAGGGTTTAGAAGAAACGATTAAGTGGTTTAAAAATCCTGATAATTTAAAACAGTACAAAACCGATATTTATAATGTCTAATAATCAGCTATTGCTTAATTGTATTCGACAACACTATGAAACAGATGACTTTATTCCTTTGCACGCCCCTAAGTTTGATAAACATGAGAAACGCTTGCTAAATGAATGTATTGATTCAACTTTCGTATCTTCCGTAGGCAAGTTTGTTGAAGAATTTGAACAGTTAGTTGCAGATTATACTGGTGCAAAATATGCAATATCGGTTACTAACGGAACAATGGGGTTGTTTTTAGCACTCAAAACGCTTGGTGTAGCACACAATGATTTAGTCTTAACCCAATCTCTTAGCTTTGTCGCTACTGCCAATGCAATTAGCATGTTAGGGGCAAAGCCTGTTTTTTTAGATATTAATCGTGATAGCTTAGGATTATGTCCTTTAGAGCTAAAATCTTTCCTAGAAAACGAATGTTATCAAAAGGTTGGAAAGACTTTCTATAATGAAACTAACCAGGTAATTTCAGCGTGTATGCCAATGCACACCCTAGGTTTTTCGGTTGAGATTGATAAAATTGTGGCTATTTGCAAACAATATAATATTAAAGTTGTTGAAGATGCTGCCGAGAGCTTAGGTAGCCGTTATAAAGATAAACACACTGGTACATTCGGTGATTTTGGTGTATTTAGTTTCAATGGTAATAAAATTATAACTACGGGTGGGGGCGGAATGTTGATAACAAATAATGAAGCCTTAGCAAAAAAAGCGAAGCACCTTAGCACTACCGCTAAAGTTCCACATCAGTGGTTATTTGAACATGATGAAATCGGTTATAACTTAAGAATGCCAAATTTGAATGCCGCATTAGGCGTTGCCCAAATTGCGAAGTTAGATAAGTTTTTAATTGAGAAAAAACAGTTAAATCATAAGTATAAATCATTCATTAAAACTACTTTTACCCCGTCTAGGTCCCCCCCCTTGGCACTTTTTTCCCCCACAATTAAACAGCAGACAAACCATTGGTTAAATGCGTTGGTTTTTAATTCAATAAAAGAACGAGATATATTTTTAGTAGACGCTAAACAAGCAGATATACAAGCAAGACCTTTATGGACACCGATGCACCAGTTAGATATTTATAAAGATGAAATAAAAACTAATATGAAAAATACGGAGTGGTTTGCTGAACGGCTAGTTAATATCCCGAGTGGCATTGTATGAAACAGCCTATTTTATTAATTGGCGGCGGTGGACATGCTCTATCATTAATTGATGTAATTGAATCAACAGAACAATTTGACATAAAGGGCATTGTAGAGGCGGTTGACTCGTCTAATACAGCATTACTTCATTACCCTGTAATCGGGTTCGACAATCATATTGAACCCTTATTAAAAACAACGCCTAACTGCGTGATAGCGGTCGGACAAATTATGTCTGCCCAGATTAGAAAAAAATTATTCAATAAAACCAAAGAAGTCGGTGCAAATTTTCCTATTATTATTTCGCCCACCGCAAGGATCGCAAACTCAGCAAAAATAGCCGAGGGCGTTTGTATTATGCACCATTGCGTATTAAGCCATTTAACCGAAATTGGTGAAAACAGCATCATTAATAACAAAGTTTTAATTGAGCATCAAACAAAGATTGGCAAACATTGCCACATTTCAACCGGTGCAATTGTAAATGGCAATGTAGACATAGCAGATGAATGTTTTATAGGTAGTGGAGCAATTATTTCACAGGCTATTCAAATCTGCCCAAATGTAGTGATAGGAGCAGGAACAGTGGTTATTGAAAATATTACAGAAGCAGGGGTTTATGTCGGTAATCCTGCTCGGAAAATTTA
>CAYMAW010000096.1:0-4753 GCA_964388565.1 uncultured Piscirickettsiaceae bacterium
TATCGGCACTTTTTACCAGTATAAAATAATCTTAGTTGTTAAGCGTTTCCTAAAGAGATATTATCCTTGAAACTAGGCTGGAATAACCATTGGCCAACCTTTGTGGTGTTGGATTATTTGTACGGGATAGCCGTAAACATTTGAGATTTGTTCTGCTGTTAATACTTCTTCTACCGTTCCTTGAGAGATAATTCTTCCTTCTTGCATTAATACTAATTTATCTGAATATTGTGAAGCAAGATTCAAATCGTGTAATACAGAAATAACGGCAATATTTTTATTTTTAATGACTTTTGATACTACTTCAAATACTTGGTGTTGATGAGCAAGATCTAAGCTTGCTGTACATTCGTCTAAAAATAAATATCTCGGTGAGTTATCTTTGTTGATAGTTACTTGAGCGATTACTCTTGCAAGTTGTACGCGTTGTTGTTCACCACCAGATAGTGTTAGATAGTTTCTATCGGTTAAGTGACAAACATCAAATAAGTTTAAGGCTTCTTCAACATAACCTGCTCTATCTTTTAATGGGATATTATTAATTAAACTCATCTCTATAATTTCAGATACTAAAAAAGGAAAGTCTAACTGAATTGCTTGCGGCATGACCGATCGTAAGTTGGCTAGCTCTTTTGGTTTATATTCTTTTAGCGTCTTTTCTTCTAAAAAAACTTCAGACTTAGCGGAGTCAATATCACCTGATAAGCCTTTAAGTAATGTTGATTTACCTGCACCATTAGGACCTAAAACAGAAACAAACATGCCCGTTTCAATTTCAAAGTCGATATCAAAAAGAATTTGTGTTGCTTGCAAGCTTATATTTAAGTTTTCTACTTTTAGCATGGTTTAAAATCCTACTCTAGAGCGTCGTTGAATTAATAGCCATAAGAAAAATGGCCCACCAAAAGCAGACATAATAATTCCAATTGGTAATTCAGCAGGAGACAGTATGGTTCTGGCGATCATATCTGAACCTACAATTAATATTGCCCCTAAAATGCCACTACCAGGTATTAACCACCTATGATCAGGCCCTAGTAGTAGCCTAACTATATGAGGGGCAACTAAGCCTACAAAACCAATCATACCGCTAACGGCAACAGATGCACCTACCGCTAAAGCAGTTAAAATAATGACGATGAATTTAAGTTGTTTAACATTAAATCCCATGTGTGAGGAAACAGCTTCGCCCATTAAAAAGGCATTCAATGCTCTAGCAAAAAAGGGTAATATGGTAACGGTAAGAAAAATAGGCACTGCTGAAATAGCAATATCTTGCCAAGAAGCACTGGCAATCGACCCCATGCTCCAAAAAGTTAAACTTCTTAATTCTGCATCAGTTGCAAAATAAGTTAATAGCCCTGTTACCGCACCGGCAATTGCACCTATTGCAATACCGGTTAATAACATTAGACCAACATCGGTACGCCCGTTTTTGGTTGCGATTTTATAAATTAACCAAGTGACCAAGCCACCACCAGTAAAAGCGGCAAGCGGTAAAGCGAAGTATCCCCAGAATACGACATACTGGCTTAAGAATCCACCTCCTAAAACAATAACCGTTACAGCCGCTAAAGCCGCTCCACTAGAAACACCAACTAAGCCAGGGTCAGCAAGTGGGTTGCGGAATAAACCTTGCATTGCCGCACCAGCAACAGCCAAACCTGCACCGACAATAATGCCTAAAATTAATCTTGGTAGGCGAATTTCATTAACTACTAAGGATGTTTGAAAGTCTTCTTGTTGACCAAGTAATGAATAAATAACATCCATCGTTGATATGGATATTGCACCGACGGTTAAGGAATATAGGCTCATTATAAATAGAATAAATCCTATTATGAACAAGCCGACAATAGGCGTATTAAATAATCTCATGATATGATGGCTATAATTGTTTTAATGTGCATAAATTTTAGCGACAAGATCTTCAATCGCTAAGCCTAGACGAGGCCCAAAGTTTAAAAAACCATTTTCCATGACCGCTAATTGTTTTTTCTGTCCTGCTTCCGTTATTTTTATAGCGGCTGTATTAAGAATGCTTTGTTTACCACCTGCTGATTTTACGCCGTGCATTGCGGTAATAATAAATTGAGGGTTGTATTGAATAGCGGCTTCTGCTGTAAGTGGCTTATAACCTTTAAAATCATCTGCAGCAGGGTTTTTGATGTAAGCTAAGCTTAACATTTCCTCTGCACGGCTTCCTGCTCCTGCGACCATCATATTACCGCCACGCATGCCCATTACATATATTGCACTCGTTACGCCATGTTTATCTTGTTCAGTTTTGGCAATTAATCTTGCTTTATCAACGGAAGACTGCATTTGATCGATAAGTTTCTCTCCTTCTTTTTCGCGATTAAGAATTTTAGCAACTTGTCTAATTTTTATTTTTACACCTTCAAGCGTAAAAGTATTGTCAATTAATTCAACTTGAATTCCTGCCTCTTTTAACCTGTCCAAAACACTACGAGGTTTAGCATCTTTTGTCGCAATAACTAAGTTAGGTTTAAGCGATAAAATCCCTTCTGCTGAAAGTGTACGCATATAACCGACACTAGGCAGTTTTAATGCTTCAGGAGGGTAGGTTGTTGTAATGTCTCTGCCGACCATTTTGTCGCCATCACCTAATGCAAATATAATTTCGGTTAATGAGCCATCAATAGCAACAATTCGGCTATCATTCGCCGAAGAAGAAGAACTCCAAAAAACCGTAATAGCAAGCAAACTAAAAGAAAAAATAAGTCCAAGGCTTGTAAGAAAGTAAGTGTTATTTGTTTTAATCATTTTATTGTTCCAGTTTTAAATTTTGTAGTGTATCTGCCCATAGTTGCTGTATGTTTTTATCTTGTTTTGCATCAGGGTGTAAGTAAATCATCATTAATGGCTGTTGTTTTTCATCAAAAAGCTCCATTGAAAAGGTCTCTGTATTATCATTTTGTTTGATAACGAGCCAAGTTTCGGAAACTAACTCTATGTTTGCATGTAAGTTAAAGCTAGGGTCAAGTACATTAAACCAATGTCCCATTTCCATTAATTTATTCACCGTGCCATTATGGATTTGGGTTGAGGCATAATTTGGTACAAACATTAACAACGGAATTTCTTTTTCAGAAGCGACTTCTAGCATTTTTCTTAAGCCGTTATTGCGTAATAATATCGCACCGTCGCCCAAATGACGATAAGCTTGCGGTCGAGTTGCGTTGTATTTTTTTAATAAATTATTTACTTGGTGAGCATCATTTAACTCAGACCAATCTTTTTGGAAAGATTCCGTATTTATTTCAACTTTCTGTATGCTAATAACAGGCTTTTCTATAATGGTTAGATCGTTAAAATCACCATTTGTAGTATGTTGGTTAATTAAGATTTGGTAAGCATCGACATTTGATTTTTTAGTCAAATATATTTTATGTGTGGCTTCACCAAACTCATCAAAAAATTGTAGGCTATGACGGTCATTCTCATTAACAGAAAAGCCATGTTTCCAATCAGAAACACGCAAGCGTAAATCAATTTTATCAGTATTAATAATAACATGACCATGGCGTTCAACCACGCCCTCATAAATACCATGGCTTTCTAACACCATCGCTTCATTACGAGTAAGTGCCATGAGTTCACCAACGACCTCTAATCCTTTTAATATATCTACAAAAGAAGAACCATTTAATAACTGACAAGTTTCACCACAGGAAAGAGCAACAAACTCCGCTTCGGTTATTTTTAACTTTTTTGCCGCTTCTCTTGCTCTAGGAGGGCGTTTTGCTGTTAGCAACTCTGTTTTCTGTTTTAGTAAAGTTTTATAGTTAGACATCATTTAATTCTTGTTTAATAAGTTCATGTTCCAATAATCGTTAGTATTCTCGTTAATACTGTCAATTTTGTCAAGAAGTTTATGCTTAGATAAAGCTAAGTGTAAATGGTTATTAAAATGACACTTGTTTGTTAAACCCTTTAATATCAATAGCTTACAGTTAAATAAGTTTGACATATTTTAACTTAGACGATATAATTGTGCCCAAAGGATATTTTAAATTACTAAAGATCCCATTTTAAATTTAAAAAAGGTTGGAGAACAATTATGTTAAAACCAGGAATCGCAACACTATTAAACGATCAAGTAAACGCAGAGTTTACAGCGTCAAATATTTATTTACAATTAAGTGCGTGGTGTGAAGGAAAAGGACTTGATGGTTCGGCTAAGTTTTTTCGTGAGCATAGCTTAGAAGAACGCGAACATATGGATAAAATATTTGACTATATGGCAGAATGTGGCTTGCCAATTACGATTGATGCCATTCCTGCTCCACCGACTAAGTTTGATAACTTGATGGATGTAATTAATGCCGCTTATGAGCATGAACTAAAAGTAACGGCGATGATTAATAACATCGCTAAAAAAGCATTTGAACTGCAAGATTACACAACCTTTAACTTTATTGAGTGGTTTATTGCCGAGCAACATGAAGAAGAAGTATTGTTTGGTAAAATATTAAGCAAAGCAGAAATACTTGGTTTTACAGGTCAACCAGGTCAAACATTAGGTATTATGGACAATTTTTTAAGAATGGTTGAGGTTAAGTAAACTCAACTTTTTTAGAATTTGTTATTAAATGAGACCTTTGCATAAGATTAGTCACGACTAAAAATGGCTATATTTCAGCCTCTTTCACCTAAAAAAACACGCAATAGCTAGCTATTACGCTTATTTTTTAGGCAAAACAGGCTAAAATCTATCTAATTTTTAGTT
>CAYMAW010000097.1:0-4717 GCA_964388565.1 uncultured Piscirickettsiaceae bacterium
TTTTAAGCTTCCTTTTTTATTAGATATTTTTAGAGAGACTATTTTAACTTAATTTATTGTTCAAATAGTAATAGTTTTTGTTTGATTGTTGTTGTTTTTAAAGGAAATATATTTGGGATACCTTCATGAAATGGTATGGTCATTTCGCCTTGAATTAATGGCAATAGATAATCTATGGCTGTTTGGGTAATGGTAAAGTCATCTTGATTAATAAATTCATTCGGTACCTTTTTATCTAGGTTCGCAACATCAATTAAGTTAGCCATTTCAAATGTATATTCAAAGGGGTTATTTTGTGTTTTTTTAACAATAGGCAGGGTACCGTGTTGTTTATTTTTAGCGGCAATGACCGCCGCTTCTCCTGCTTCAAAAGCCAACTGCCAATCTGTTTTTGAGACCATGTGAGGTGCGGTTCTTTGTAAATAGTCTGGTGTAATGGCGTGGGTTTTGACGGCTAATGTATCGTGAACTATTTCGGCAAGTTTGTTGCCTGTTCCGCCAAGTTGATAATAATCTTTTTCGGGCGTTCGTTCGATTTGTTTAACCGAAATATACCCCCCCCTGGCATTTTTTACTCCCTCGGAGACTATGCAGACACAGTAACCCTTTTCGTTAATTAACTGCGTTACTTTTTTTATAAAGCATTGCTCGTCAAAAGTTATTTCGGCAGGTAAAACAATTAAAGGTGTTTCGGGTAGGAAGTGTTGCACCAATCCGCCAGCAATAGCTAGCCAACCAGTATCTCGACCCATGGTTTCCATGACTAAAAATTTAGTAGAGGTTTTGTGCATTGATTTAATGTCGATGGTTGCCAGAGCCAAGCTAGTGGCAATGTATTTTGCGGCACTACCAAACCCTGGGCTACAATGCGATATTGCAAGGTCATTATCAATAGTTTTTGCAATCCCTACGCAAATAACTTTATGCCCTTGTTCGGTACAGTAATCGGCTACTTTTTGTGCCGTAATCATTGAACCATTGCCGCCATTGTAGAAAAAATAACCGACATCATAAGTTTTAAAAACAGTTAATACGCGTTGATATTGAGCAGGGTTATTTTCGAGTGCATCTAAATCAAAACGGCAAGATTCAAATGCCGCACCAGGTAAGTATTTAAGTTTGGCAAGTTCATCTTCGTTAATTAAATCAATATCAATCAAGTTTTCTTCTAGTACACCCAAAATTCCATTGAGTGCGGCATAGGTTTTACCGAAAATAGTAGGGTGCTTTTTGATGGTTTTAAAAACGCCGTAAGCACTGACATTAATCACCGAAGTCACGCCGCCTGCTTGGGCGTAAATGACATTTTTAGGCATTATTGAATAACCAATGTTGGTTTTATTTGTAGGTTTTTTTCGGAATGAATAAGAGCTTTAAAAGGCTGTTCCATTAAAAAATGTCGCCAACCTGTTTGTTGTTTAGAGTCTATTTTTCTAATCATCTCTAGTTGAGTTTGTTTATTTGCAATATTGTTAATGTTTAAGCCGTAATCAATGGCAAGTTGTTGAGTGATTGCTTGGGCAATGGATAAAAACACTTGCTCTTGTTCAGTCGGAGAAAATGAAGTTTCTATTTTTTTTGGCCAGTTATTAGGTTGTTCAAAAACTTCATCAATCAATGAAATCCATGCCTTTCCAAACTCTTTAATGCTAGATGGCTTAATATTAGGAACTTTATAAAGTGCTTCAACGGTTTTTGGTGGGCGTTGAGCAATGGCTAAAATACAGTCATCTGAAAGTGACCACTTTCTTGGTTTATTCTTTTTAATCGCATAGGCTTCTCGCCATAGAGCAAGGGCATTGCTAATTGCACGGTTTTTTGGTGCTAATTGACTGGCTTTTTTAATCCGTTCAGTCGTTTTAAGAGGGTTGCCATCATAAAGATCTTCATTTAAAAAACCATTAAAATCTTCTTTTAACGACTCAAGTTGAGGGGCAGTTAATTTAGACATGATTTTTTCATAAAGAGGAGCTAAAAATTTCACATCATTAATCGCGTAATCAAGCTGCCTGGCGGTGAGGGGGCGTTGATTCCAATTTGTTCTACTTTGGTCTTTTGGAATGTCAATATTTAATTCAGCCTTTAATACTCGCGCCAGTCCGGCTAAATCACCATGCCCTAAAAACAATCCTGCAATTTGGGTGTCAAAAATAGACACGGGCATTTTCCCCGCAACTTGGTACAATATCTCAATATCTTGACGAGCAGAATGAAATACTTTTAAAATGTTTGGGTTGCTTAATAGTGACCAAAGAGGCGTTAAATCTTTGATTGCGATAGGATCAATAATTGCCGCTTCGCCTTGTTCACTATAAATTTGGATTAGACTTAATTCAGCATAAAAAGTATTTGTACGCATAAATTCAGTGTCAATAGCAAACCATGTTGCTTTATTAGCAATTTGTTGGCAAAAATCCGCAAGTTTTGTTTCTGTTTCAAGATATTTATAAGACATTTGCAAAGTGTAAAGGAAAACATGAAAACAACCAAGACAAAAATTCATATTTTAGGCATTGCTGGAACATTTATGGGCGGTGTTGCTCAATTAGCCAAGGCAATGGGTGCGGAAGTAAGCGGTTCAGATAAAACGATTTATCCACCAATGAGTACGCAATTAGAGCAAGCAAATATTAAAGTATCTAACTATCAACAAGAATTTATTGATAAAACGCCCGACTCCGTAGTAATTGGAAACGCATTAAGCCGAGGGCATGAAGCTGTTGAAGCTACTTTAAATGCACAGCAAGTGTATACTTCTGGCCCACAATGGTTGGCAGAAAATATATTAAAAGACCGCTGGGTTGTGGCAGTAGCAGGCACGCATGGTAAAACGACTACCGCCTCAATGGTGGCATGGATTTTAGAATATGCAGGCTTAAACCCAGGGTTTTTGATTGGTGGAGTACCTGATAACTTTGGCGTGTCGGCAAGGTTAGGCGAGTCACCTTTTTTTGTGGTAGAAGCCGATGAATATGACACGGCTTTTTTTGATAAACGCTCTAAGTTCGTACATTATCGCCCTCGAACTTGCGTATTAAATAATTTAGAGTTTGACCATGCGGATATTTTTGATGATTTGGCGGCGATTCAAAAACAGTTTCATCATTTGGTTCGTACCGTACCGAGCAATGGCAAAATAATTGTACCGCAAGACGATAAAAATATAGAACAGGTGCTTGAACAGGGCTGTTGGTCACCCGTTGAAAAACATGGCAATGACGATTCAGCAGACTGGACCTATCAATTACAAGCGGATAATGGCAGTGCGTTCGAAGTGTTCTTCGGCAAAAAATGTCCTACGCCCACAGGGTTAAAATATCGTAGGACATGCCAGGGGAGGGTCACTTGGGGCATGACAGGAGAGCATTCTGTTAAAAATGGTTTAAGTGCAATTGCCGCCGCTCAACATTGTGGTGTGCCTGCTAAAGTAGCAGTTGAAGCCTTATCTAAATTTAAAGGCGTGCAAAGGAGAATGTCGTTATTGGCGACGGTGAATGATATTCAAATTTACGACGATTTTGCTCATCATCCAACGGCGATTGAAACCACTTTGCAAGGGGCAAGAAAGAGCATGAATAAAGGCAGATTGATTGCAGTATTTGAACCAAGATCAAATACCATGCGAATGGGAATTCACCAGCAAACCCTGCCAAAATCATTTCATCATGCCGATGAGGTATTTGCTTTTATTGACCCTGCTTGGAATTGGCTATTAAATACGGAAGATTTTAATCAGCCTTGTAATATCGCCTCTAGCTATGAGTCATTATTAAAACAGTTAACAGCCAATTTAAAACCTAATGATACCGTTGTTATTATGTCAAATGGTAGTTTTGGCGGATTGCATCAAAAACTCATCACTGCGTTAAAAGCCTTATAATGTGGTGGGCATTATTAGAACTTGGCATTTTCTTATTCATTGTTGCAATTATTGCTTGGTTTGTTATTCCTAGAAAAGAAAGGAAAAAGGACAAAAAAAGCGATGTTTAACACGATTTTAAAAACAATAGAGTCCTACTGGCTACATTTAATTTTATTTTTATTGATGACTATTAGTGTTTTATCGCTTTTACCTTTAGCCGAACTACCAGTCGTGCCTGGGACAGATAAAACTCATCACTTTATCGCTTATATGGTATTAGCTTTTCCTGTTGCGTTAAAAAAACCTAAATTTTGGTATCTAATCATTTTATTATTTATCATGTTAGGTGGGGCAATTGAATTGATTCAACCCTATGTGAATCGCTATGGCGAATGGTTAGATATGTTAGCGAATACAAGTGGTTTATTTATAGGTGTTGTAATTGGAATGTTGTGCAGAAAATTTTTAAAGAGTTGAATGAAAAGCTATTTAGCACGTAAAAAATAATTGGCGGTCGTTCAGTTTCTCCTTAATAGCAAGAGAAAATGAAGAATTAGAGCAACTTTAATTAGAAAAAAATTAGGACATAAAAGTCTGCTTTCAGCATAGTAACTAACGATAATCTTTTATTATTAGTAATTATCGTATGATTTAGTAAACAGGGCAAAAGAGCTACACATCGGCAAGATGCTAGAATCAGTAATTTATCTGTTTAGGTAAATTAACTTGTTACGCCTAAAGGTGTTTATCTATTTACATAAATATCGTTATTGTGTATTATACATGCTAAGAGATAAGCTTCGGAGACAAAAAATGAGAATTAACGCAGGCGGATTATCTTCTTTGGTCATCGGT
>CAYMAW010000098.1:0-4693 GCA_964388565.1 uncultured Piscirickettsiaceae bacterium
AATTTCCTATTTTTGGATTAGGGAACTAGTTATTTATACTTTTTATATATATCTTCAACACCCTTTGGTGGGTGGCGATAGCGTTTATAACTCCACAAATATTGAGTAGGGTTAATCGCAACACATCTTTCCACACCTTTATTCAAAGCAGTAGTCGCCACAAGTTCATCTTTATCTGCAATATCTTTATCCGCAGGTAAAATATGTACTTCAAACCCCTCTCCATTCGGCAACCTTTCCCCCACAATATAAAGCACTTCGGCTTCTGTTTTGCGTGCTAATTTGGAAACTAAAGTCATTGTTCTAGCAGGGTGCCCAAAAAATGGTGCGTGAATACCACCAGATTTACCAGGGTCTTGGTCGGGTAAAATAGCCACCATCTTATTTTGTTTTAACACTCTAAACATAGATTTTACGCCCGACACATCAGTTGGAACAGGGTTACTACCCACTCTACCACGCACCTTATTAAGATACTTTTCAACTGATTTTATTTCAGGCGGTTGGTATAAAACCGTCAAAGGTTCTTTAATACTTAAGAAAAAACCCAAAATTTCCCAATTGCCAAAATGAGGTGACAACATAATCACCCCCTTGCCTTTTTCATAAGCAGAATCAAGGAGTTCTTGCCCATGTATTTGTTTAATCATCGGCAACTGTTTGCTAACATCCCATTCCCAAATCGCCCCCAATTCAGTAAAACTCTTTGCATTTTCTTGTAGGGTTTTATTGGCTAGTTCGGCTAGTTCTTCTTGCGTTAGATTCGGGTAGGCGACACTTAAATTTGCTCTAATTGCATCGCGATTATAATTAGAAAACGGGCTAAACATCTTACCGATTAGCTCTCCAATTTTTTGCTGATTTCTTAATGAAAACCAAGATAAAAATTTTATAAAGCCAACAAACAGTTTTCCTAAAATAAGGCTATCCCTAGTTTTGAATTTGGTTCTTATTTGACTCATTCTTTACTTATTTAGTTGATTTACCATCATGATTATCATCCTCTATCAACGGTTGCATCGCTCGCCACAAACTGGAGTACAAATGCTTATTTTGTTTTTCTTCCGCCAATAAAAGCTCTTTCATTCTTTGTCTTTGCTGTGGTTTTGCATAACAGGCTGGACAATTATCTTCAATAACTGGCAATTTTTGAGCCGTTGCAAATTCTCGTGTTTGCTTTTCTCTGACTCTAACCAGTGGGCGTATTATACGGATATCTTTTTCATTATTCAGATAATGTGCCTTCATAGTTCTTAATTCGCCTGCATTAAAGACTGACATAATAAAACTTTCACTCAAATCATCTAAATGTTGTGCCAAAGCCAATACATTATAGCCTTCTCGGCGGCAAACCGTATAAAGCTTACCGCGTTTATGTCTAGAACAAAAGCTACAAAATGAGTCCCCTTTCATGTGTGCGTCTGCCAAGGCAATTAAGTCTTCTGACTCATAAAAGTAAGGAACTTCCATCTTTTTTAGCCATTTTTTTAATGGTGAAGGGTCAAAGCCAGGTATTTCAGGATTAATTGTACAAGCCGCCAAATCAAATTTAACGGGTGAGTGACGCTGTAAATGTTTAAACACCGTCAACAAAACCATTGAATCCTTACCGCCAGAAAGACCAAGCATTACTTTGTCACCCTCTTTAATCATCTTATATTGTGCGATGGCTTTACCAATAGGGTTTAATAGCGTTTTAGGCGGTTTAATCCAATCTTTCGTCCGTTGTGATTTTGTTAATTTGATAGGTTTAGTTTCGATAATTTTATTCTCCATGCGTCTGATAAAGCACTTGTTGCTAACGCTATTTTAATATTTCTTAAATCTATATCTGTTTTTTTAGCCATAAATTGCGAAACAAATAATTCAGAAATAGAAACGCTTTGCTCATCTGTTTTAACAATCGTTACCGCCATATCATCAGCTAACTTTCCTTGTTGAATAACTCGACAATAAAACCCAACTCGACCCGATGAAGAGTAATGTTTAACAAAACCTTTCTCTCCAACTAATTCACCCAATTTAGCGCAAGGCGAACGCGGTTGACTAACTTCTAAGACGACATCGCCAATAATTAACCTGTCCCCGATTTGTAGCCGTGTTTCATCAAGCCCTGAAATAGATAAATTTTCACCTAAAAAACCAAATTCATTATCTATATTAAAAAAAGGATAGTTTTCGACTGGAATAACTAAAACGGCCTTATCTTCACCACCATGACTTTTAAGATTAGCCTGTTCATCTTCTTTAAAACCTGTGCTAGTCAAATAAAGTGAACCGACAACCGACTTTTTATGGATAGCAGATAAAACGCCCCTTCCCCAATCATAATATTTAATATTGCCTATATTTACCGATTCAATTTTCATGCTGATTTACCTTTTTTTGTGACCTAATAACAACATTTGTTAATAGTGTATTTTAAATCAATCTAATCCATTGCAACAAAGAGAATTAAACCCTAAAATCTCCCCCTGTTTTTACACGATTATATATTGTTCTAAAATGAAACTTTTATCACTTCCACTGTTGATTATTTTTTGTGCGTTTGCAAGCTATACGCCTGCCCTATTCTCCGCAGAACGAAGCCTAGTTTTTGCAAACAAACAACATAGCCAATTAAATTTTTCTGTAGCCAACGAACAAGAGCAACCAAAAAAAATATTTCAATACCTTCATGATTCTAGCGTCGGTGTCGAAATAGGAACAAAATATCAACTTTCAAGTTGGCTACAGGTTGAAGTTGACTTGCAAGGACAATACCAAAATAACTTTTCAGAAGTAAACTTAGACGCTAACATTTTTCAAACTCAAAACTACTCCGCTTTAGCAAATTTTGGTAAAAAACTATCCTTCAACAAACATATATTTACCCCTTTTGCACAACTAGGCGTTAATTACGAACAAGATAAAAACAGCCCCTATCTACCTTATAATTATCAAGAAAAAACACTCGACACAACGAAATTACAATATGGATTAGGTGTTCGATACAGCCACAATGCTTGGAGTGGACTAGGGATTAGTTTCTTATACAAGAACAAGTCAGGTCTTATTGAAAGCACAGAGCAAGAGCAGGAAGAAAACTTACCGCTTGTCGAAAAAAATAGATCTATTGGCATTTCAATAGACCTAAGCTTTTAAAGTTTCTTTATCAAAAACACACCCGTTTCTAAATGGTGGGTATAAGGAAACTGGTCAAATAAAGCGGATTCAATTATTTGATGCGTTTTTTCTATTTCTATTAAATCTCTAGCTAAAGTTTCAGGGTTACAAGAAATATAAATAATTCGTTCAAAATCAACGACCATACTTCTTGTTAAGTCATCTAATCCTGCTCTAGGTGGGTCAACAAAAATAGTTTTAAAATTATAATTTCTCAAATCAACATCTTTCATTCTAAAAAAGTCTCGTACCCCTTTCATTGCTTGCGAAATTTCCTCTGCCGCCATTTTAACAACAGTTAGATTTTGAACCGCATTTTTTTGAATATTATATTCAGCAGAATAAACGGAAGTCTTCGAAATCTCGGTTGCTAATACTTTATTATAAAACTCAGCTAATGCAATCGAAAAATTTCCATTACCGCAATAGAGTTCAATTAAGTCCGCCTTGCCAAACTTTTGATTACCGATTACAGATACTTTTCTCGCCCAATGTAGCATTTTTTGAGCAACTTCGGCATTAGGTTGCGTAAAACTATTCTCAATTTGTTGATAATAAAATTGTTTACCATCAACAGTTAAGATTTCTTCCACAAAATCTTTTGGTAAACAAATTTTCTGTTTTCTAGCCCGCCCAATAATAGAATTTATCGACAATTGTTCTTTTAATGCTTCTGCCTGCTCCAACCAACTTTCATTTTCATCAATTGGTTTGCGATAAATTAAAGTCACCAACATTTCGCCCGACAAGGTTGCTAAAAAATCTATTTGAAATAGCTTTACACGCAAAATAGGCTGTTCGCAAATTCTTTTCATCAGCCTCGGCATTAAATTATCAATCGACTCTAACGCCATCGGGCAGGATTTAATTTTAACCTTTTCTTTAGTTTGCTGGTCAAACATAATATAGTCCGACTCATCACCATCATGCCAAATACGGAATTCTGCTCGCGCCCGATAATGCTGTGGAGAGGAAGAAAATACCGATAAATTAACGATCGAAGGGACTAATTGAAGAAAGGCAGTTTCTTTTTCCGCTAATTGGCTAGCGTATTGGTCGGGCTTAACTTGACAAAGCATCTGTTTACAATAATCTTAAAAAAGAGTAAATTATACTCTCTATTCTTAATCATATTGAGCACTAGCATGAAAAGATTACTGATTACTTTAATCGCACTACTCCCCATCAATTCTTTTGCGTTACAAACGGGCGAAGATAGTCTAAAAAAAGTGGCTAAACACATCACCAACATCAATACTCAACAGCTACAAGAACAGCTAAAAACCCAGCCAAACACCCTCTTACTTGATGTAAGAACACCAACAGAAATAAACATGTTCGGTACAATCGGCGCTTACCAAAATGTCAACTTACCACGAGGGTGGACTGAATTTAAAATAAAAGACAGCTTCCCCACCAAAAACACGCCAATTGTAGTTTATTGCGGACAAAACTTACGAAGCCCACTGGTCGCAAAGCGTTTAACGGAAATGGGGTTTCTTAATGTTAAAAATTACAACGACGGTTT
>CAYMAW010000099.1:0-4686 GCA_964388565.1 uncultured Piscirickettsiaceae bacterium
AATGTGGTGCTTCAAAAGATGCAGGTAAAAAAATGGAAGGTAAGTGCGGTGCAGGAAAATGTGGAGCAGGAAAATGTGGTGCTTCAAAAGATGCAGGTAAAAAAATGGAAGGTAAGTGCGGTGCAGGAAAATGTGGAGCAGGAAAATGTGGTGCTTCAAAAGATGCAGGTAAAAAAATGGAAGGTAAGTGCGGTGCAGGGAAGTGTGGCGGTAAATAATAATTTTACTTTTTTAAAATCATAAAAAGGAAAGGGCGAAAGCCCTTTTTTTAGGAGTAAAATATGAATATATTACTATCACTACAACGCATAATGGACAAAGCGGCTAACCTTTGCTTTTTAGCCCCTCTCGCCTTGCGTTTATATTTAGTCCCTGTGTTTTGGGTGGCTGGCATGAACAAAGTAAACACCTACGACGATATAGTCAGTTGGTTTGGAAATTCTGATTGGGGGCTTGGACTACCCTTTCCCGAAATAATGGCATTCTTAGCAACCTCCGTAGAAGTAGGCGGAGCAGTTCTACTATTATTTGGTTTTGCTATTCGTTGGGTAACTATCCCATTAATGGTTACAATGCTAGTCGCCATCGTAACCGTGCATTTGAAAAACGGCTGGCAGTCCGTACATGATGTCATGTCGCCATGGGCAAATGAAAATGCCGTTGAAGCAGGCGAAAAATTAGATAGAGCAAAAGAAATATTAGCCAATAATGGCAATATAGACTGGCTAACCGAACACGGCCCGTTTGTAGTTCTAAACAACGGAATAGAATGGGCTGTTACCTATCTGATAATGTTACTAGCATTATTTGCACTAGGCGGTGGGAAATATCACAGTGCAGACTACTGGATTCGCAGACGCTTTATTCCGCGCTAAAAATGGCTAGAAATAGCCAAAAAGGGGGTGCGCCTGGCACTTTTTGCCTCCCATGCCTAAGCTTTAAAATCTTAGGCATGGAAGGACAGTAAAATTATAATCGCGGTTATTAAAACTCGGCTTTAATAAGTAATTTAAAGTTCCTTCCTTGTCCTAAGGCATAACCTTTGTAAGTATCTAAGAAATCTCGGTAAGCGGTATCAAATAGGTTTTCAACTTTAAAATCAATATTGATTTTAGTTTTGTTGATTTTAAAATGACCTCCTGATTGCAAGTTCCATAACCAATAATCATCTGTTGACGCTGTTCCAAATGGGGTTTTGTCAAATTGACTGAAAGGTTCGTGTAACCCTGCTGATTTTTTTTCAAACCGATATTCACTAGATAGTTTTATAAATGGCGCTTTTAATCCAAAAAACTGGTCGGTTTGATAGTGAGTAAACCAGCCTATTTTAGGCGCAGGCATTAAGGATAAGTCTTGATTTCGTCCGGTGTCTTGCCCTATTAGCCATTCAGCATTACTACCAAGTTGCCAATGAGAAGATACTTGCCATTGTCCATTCCACTCTGCACCATGGATGGTGGCATTGGTTTGAGTATTAACCATACGGCGAAGAGGGTGGCTTGGATTTTTACTGGCAACACATTCTCCCTCATGGTCACACCAAGCGTTGTTATTGGTATCATTTTCTAAACCGATATAGTTGCTAATTTGGTTGTTATATACGGCTAGGCGAGAGGAGGCTTGGTTGTTTTCCCAATGGAAAGCTAACTCACTGTTGATTGATGTTTCTGACTTTAAGTCTGGGTTACCGACTTGAAATGCCTGTACGCCACCATGTGAACCTGCTGCATAGAGTTCAAATATAGAAGGGGTACGGAAACTTCGTCCTAAGTTAGTGGTTATTTTCCAGTTTTGGTTGATAGGGAAGGCTAACCCTAAAGCGGCTGACCAGTCTGCAAATGAGCGTTCATTATTTGAGGTATCGTAAATACTATTTTCATCCCAAAAATGCTCATTTTCTTGATTTACTGGTGCAGTAATGGTTTTCCAATCATAGCGAACACCTAGTTCTAATTCAAAGTTAGTAAACTTTTTATCTTCAATAAAATAAATACCCTTGCCCGTTTCGTTTGCAGAGGGCGATAAATGACCTGATACGAGTTCTTGGTCTTTATTAAAACCACTTACCCCAAATTCACCTTTCCAGCCATTCCATATAGGATGTTCGGCATAAACCTTGTAATCATTGCGTGTCACTAGCAGGTTTAAAAATTCTTCATCATGCTTAAATTGATTAAGGTCTTGGTAAGACTCTTCATGCATTGCCTTACGCTGGTTACGCAAGTGTGATAATTCGGTTTTTATCACCCACTCATTGATAAAAAATTCACCGTCTAACTGGGTTTCAGTGTTTTGTAGGTCTTGACCTGCTGCGACAATAGGGCTAAAACCTTGGTTGGATTCTTCAACCCCTAAAAAGTTTTGTTGAGTGTGCCATAACGAATGCTTTAAAGATACCTGCCAGGTGTCGGCTTGGTAACCTAGTCCTAATAATGCAGATTCACTAATGAAATCGGTATGGGGTATTTCACCTGAAAAGAGCGGAAGCTTACTTTTTGGTTGCCCTGCCTGTGCGTTTTTAGCGGTTTTAGCATCTGGAGCATGAAAGTTGTCACCTTGTCTTTTTACCGCACCTGCCACTAAGCCAAAACCTTGCCCCGCAGCTTTTAGTTGCACGCCTAAAAGTGTTTGACTGTTATTACTTGCCCCACCTAAAAATACATTGCCTGTGTAAGAGTTAGGGAGGTCGTATTCAATTGCGAGAGACTGTAAGTTAATGGCAGACTTAACTGATTGGCTTGAATGTTTTAAACCTTTGGGTCCACGAACAACCACCGCTTGTTCCATTAATAAAGGTTCTACATTAGGGTTGTGACGTGTTCCTTCTGCTTGATATTCACTTACTCTACCATTGGATAGTAAGGGTAAGCGTAGCCCAGTGTCTCCTCTTAAAGTGGGTTTTCCTGCCACGGCTCCGGTTGAAAGGTTATTTATTCCAGGGATAGATTCTAATGTATCCGCCAACGAGCCTAAAACCTGCTGGCTATTGTCTAGTGTTTGTTTTATTTGGGTTGAAGCGTTTTGTTCTACAACTTGAATGCTGTGCAATACTTCTGGTTGAGCATACACCGTTGTGGTTGCTGATATATTCAACACCACGAAAGATAATAATATTTTTTGCATGATTTTTCCTTAATGGGTCTTTGCCTGTGCAAAGACCTCTTAGTATCAAAATTTACGTGCAGACACGCATTAACTTTTTAAGTAAAAGTTAAAAAATTTATAAATATAATTTTGAGTTTAGAGAAGGGTTGAATCACATTTTTAATTTTGATTAAAAAGTTGTTCAGTTTCTCCTTAAGGAGTCGCTTAATAACCACGATTAGCATTTTAGCCAGTAAAAAATAATTGGCGGTTGTTAAGTGTCTCCTTAAGAAATAGGCGGGGAGCGTGCTTTAGAGGTGATGGCTTCATGTGAAAGGCATGAAATAGCAAGAAGACCGAGTGAAACAAAACTGTTTTCAACAGTTGGCTGACTATAAGGAATAACGGAATCAAGCGTTTGGTTTTCAACTCCTTGGAAAATATCACACTCAGCTTCATGCTGGTGAAAAGAATGCACTTCACTGTGGATAAGGGTTGCGGTTTGAGCGAACAAAAACAAAGCCAAAACAAAATAGATAGGCTGAAAGTCTTTAAACCAATGTGAAACTATGTTTTTATGAGAAGGCATAAAAGTCATTATAGAGCAATACAGAGAAAATAATAAGCTTTAGTTTATTAAATCCTTACACTAAGATAAAAAGTGCTAGGGGCAGCTCCCCGGTGAAGTCTGGTTTTAACAGATTTTCGGATTGGTGGAATTCGAGCTCATTTTTCATTCCCAAGCTAGAGTTTGGGAATGAAAAAATATTTAGATTTAATTATTCAGAAGAAATTTCCGTTAAAGCATCTGTAATCGCATTTGGTGAATCAGCAATAGACATAAAGCTCCCATCACCCATCATAGAGAGACTTGGCCAGTTGATTGCAATTCTAAATTTTGCATTTAATGCGATCACATCTTTACCATTCACTAAAATTTCGTAGGGTAAATGAGCGGCGTGTGAGTTACCTTTTGCATCAATCAATTTTAAAATCGTTTTATCCGCACCGTCACCATTGGCGATTGCAACACCAAATACAGTCATTTCAGAATTTGGGATATCAATACGATATACTTTTGAAACGCCTGCTTTGCTCGCTGATAAATTTGCTTCTACAACATTAATGGCCGCCGCATGTGAATCGTGATCCATTAATTCATCAACATCATTAAAATATGGCATCATAAACTTGTAGTGATAACCTCTAATATTATCTACGCTTAATGCTTTCTCTGCCCCAAATTGTTTTTGGTTGCCTAAGGCTTTTTCCATTGCCGATTGGACAGAAGAAATATCGCCCTTCATGCGGTACATGTTCCATTGGTAAGTTGGTAGCTGAAATGATTATCCTAGCCATCACTGGCGGTATAGGCAGTGGAAAAATAACGGTATTAAATTGGTTTAATTCAGAACTTATTTTGGCGACGCGGTTTTAAGTACGGATGGAGAACCTGATGGTAGGGCAAAAATTGCCAGGGGCACTCTTAACCTTTTAGGTGATTTTTTGATAAATTTTATTCAATATTTTTATTAAACTAGCGATTAAGCAAATTCTTTATCACTAATCATATTTTCAACATGCTTATTGTTTTCTATAACG
>CAYMAW010000100.1:0-4683 GCA_964388565.1 uncultured Piscirickettsiaceae bacterium
TTTTGATTTATCATTAAATTCTAAACCCTTAGGAAAAATTAATAGTGATAAAAAATTCGAACTTCAAGCAAATAAATTAGCTAATATTTCATTACCAATAAAAATTGATACGACAAAAATAATGAGTACATTCGCCAGCCTGCTTTTTCAAAAGACAGTAAACTATGAAGTAACTGGCAATATAAAAACGCCACTTCTGACTATTCCCTATACAAAAAAGAATAAAATTTTAGTAAAGGATTTACTGAAATCTCGTTAATTAAAAAAACAAATAATATCCTTTCAATTAATTATTATATCGGATTTGTTGCAGGAAAGTGACTTGCTAGTAACCAACGATACTATTGATTTATATTTAAAAGGAGTGTAAAATTACACGCTTTTTTAAAATACAAGTAGGCTTGCCGTGGCAATCGAAAATATAGAGAATTCAAATAGGAATAGTCCTTTAGTTGGTGTAATTATGGGGTCAAAATCTGACTGGTCAACTATGAAGTTAGCGGTTGATATGTTGGAAGAATTCGGTGTTCCGCATGAGGTTAAAATTGTATCTGCTCACCGTACGCCAGACTTAATGTTTGAATATGCCGAGCAAGCAGAAAAACGCGGTTTAAAAGTGATTATTGCGGGGGCAGGCGGAGCCGCCCATTTACCAGGTATGGTCGCTGCAAAAACATTAGTTCCAGTGTTGGGTGTTCCTATACAGTCAAAAGCATTAAGCGGTAAAGATTCTTTATTGTCTATTGTTCAAATGCCCGGTGGTATTCCAGTCGCTACGCTAGCAATAGGTGAAGCAGGTGCAAAAAATGCAGGTATTTTAGCCGCTCAAATAGTCGGGAATGAAATCTCTTCCATTCGAGAAGCGGTACAAATATTTAGAACAAACCAAACTCAAACGGTATTAGAAAACTCTGATCCAAGAATTTAAGTCTATATACTAAAGGTATAAAAATGACTCCAATTTCAAAAAAAATCGGTGTAATCGGTGCTGGTCAGCTAGGTAGAATGATGGCAATGGCTGGTTATCCGTTAGGTCAAAAACTTGCATTCTCTGGTAATAGTGACGAAGAACCCTCTGCCATGTTGGGTCACATGTACACAAATAAAAACACCTCGATAGATTTATTAGCAAAGTTTGCAGATGTCATTACTTATGAAAGTGAAAATACATCCGTAGAACAGGTAAGAGAAATAGCAAAAACCACCCCTGTTTTTCCTGCTGAAAAATCATTGTTTATTTCACAGCATAGAAGCCGTGAAAAAGGTCTATTTGATCAACTTAATATTCCTTGTGCGTCCTACCAAGTCGTAAATTCTTTAAAAGAATTAGTGCTAGCCGTGGATAAAATAAAACTGCCAGCAGTTTTAAAAACGACTACCGAAGGTTATGATGGAAAAGGTCAGTTTGTTTTAAAGCAAAATGCAGATATTGAACAGGCATGGAAAACCATTGGTAATCGTGAATTAATTTTAGAAGGCTTTGTTAATTTTGACCGTGAACTTTCGATTATTGCGGCAAGAAATGAAAAAAATGAACATGTTTATTATCCGCTAGTTCAAAACATTCACCATGAAGGAATTTTGCGTTACACCATCGGACCAGCACAAGAAATAAGTGACGAAACACAAAAAACCGCCGAAATTTATATGAAAAAAATACTAGATGAATTGGATCATGTCGGCGTGTTAACACTAGAGCTATTTGAAACTCCTAACGGTTTAGTCGCAAATGAAATTGCTCCTAGAGTGCATAACTCTGGTCACTGGACAATGGAAGGGGCTGAAACCAGTCAGTTTGAAAATCATATTAGAGCAATAACAGGCATGCCATTAGGTTCAACAAAACCAAAACAAAAATTTGCCGCAATGGTCAATATAATAGGTAAAACAGGCGATTTAAACAGCGTTCTAGCAATGCCTAATGCACATTTACACCTTTATGATAAAGCAGAAAGAGAAGGTAGGAAACTAGGGCATATTAATGTTCTTTCAAACTCAGCAGAAGAGTTGTTTGAAGCACTTGGTAAATTAGAAAAGTTTTTACCTAAATAATTTTTGGTTATTCATTTTTATTGTTATTATTATGTCTTAAAAAAATTAAGGCTAAGTAACATGAAAGCAGTTTTTGAAAAGCTAGGTCTATTTTATCTTGGTAAAGATGTCGATAAAAATACGCTTGATGCGACAGATGCATTAACCCTGTTAAAAAACAAAAACTTTACCACCCATGCGACCATTATCGGTATGACAGGAAGTGGCAAAACGGGGCTTGGGATCGGCATAATTGAAGAAGCTACGCTTGATAATATTCCCTCAATTATTATTGACCCCAAAGGTGATATGGGCAATTTATGCCTTACAGCCCCTGACTTTTCGCCATCATCATTCGCCCCTTGGGTAGCAGATGAAGCTAATACTAAAGCCGAGAACATAACCGATTACGCTAAAAAAATAGCCGATATTTGGAGAAAGGGTACGGCTAGTCATCATCAAGATTCTGAACGAGTTGCTAAATTTCATCAAGTTAAAAAAACAATTTATACACCTGGAAGTAGTGCAGGGATTAGTGTTAATGTCTTAAGTTCCTTGGATGTTCCGCCAATTCAAATTATTGAAGATAGCGATAGTTTTGCATCCTATATTAATAGTACCGTCAGTAGTTTGTTATCGTTAATTGGCATAGAAGCCGACCCTGTTGAATCGAAAGAATATGTTTTATTAGCACAGCTTATTACCCAATCGTGGTTAGATGGAGATAGTTTAAGTTTAGAAGACTTAATCGGTCGAATTATTAGCCCGCCATTTAAAAAAATTGGTGTTTTACCTATAAACGATTTTTACCCTCAATCGCAACGCTTTAAATTTGCAACGCGTTTTAATTCAATTATAGCTTCACCAACCTTCAAAACATGGTTGCAGGGCGAAACCTTAGATATTCAAAAATTACTGTATGATGATAATGGTAAAGCAAAGGTGGCTATTTTTTCTATTTCACATCTAAGTGATGAAGAAAGAATGTTTTTTGTCACGCTATTGCTTAATAAATTTATTGCATGGATGCGTCGTCAAAGTGGCACATCTGCATTAAAGACACTGCTGTACATGGACGAAATTTATGGCTTTTTCCCTCCAATTAAAAACCCACCTAGTAAAGAACCGATGCTATTATTGCTAAAGCAAGCACGAGCTTATGGTGTCGGTATCGTGCTAAGTACCCAAAACCCTGTTGATTTAGACTACAAAGGGCTTTCAAACATGGGAACTTGGTTTATTGGGCGTTTGCAAACCTCGCAAGATATTGCACGAGTAATTGATGGACTGGGTGGGAAAGTTGGTTCTAGTTTTGATAAAAATGAAATTAAAATGCTGATTGCCAATTTAAAAAAACGCACCTTCTTTTTGAAAAGTGCTCACCTAGATGATATTCGTTTATTTGGAACGCGTTGGGTGATGAGTTATTTAAAGGGTCCATTAAAACGAGCTGAAATATCCGCGTTAATGGACGCCCAAAAATCACAATTAAAAACTAAAATTGTAACGCCTAAAATCAAAAAAAATACAGAGCAAGAAGGATTTAATCATAGTCCATCACTTGACGCCTCTATTCCACAATATTTTGAACTAGATTTACGACAAACAGGGCAATTTGTTGCCCAATTAAAAGCACAAGCAACTATTAATTTTTTTAATCAAACCAGAGGCATTGATGAGCAAGAACACTTTTGTTTATCGTTAGAGTTAGAGACACAACAGCGAGTCATTGACTGGGCGGAAGCCCATAATGATAGCGAGTTAAAAAAATGTTTTAGTCATTTACCAACCCAGCCAGTTGAAAAAGCAAGTTTTGCAGAAGTTCCAACTATAATTAGTGAAGATAAAAAATTAAGAAACACCATTAAGTTATTGAAAGATTGGTTGTATCATGAAAATAAATTAGAATTATATCGATGTAAATCGCCTAAATTAGAGTCAACACCTTATGAAACCCTAACCGATTTTAAAATAAGGCTTACTGACAAATTAAACGACAATAAAGAAATTGCCATTGAAAAACTACAACAGCAATTCGCAAGAAAAGAAAAAACCCTGACTCGTCGCTTAAATACCGCACTAGAAAAACTAGAAAAAGAAGAAGCCGACACAACAGGCTCATTCCTAAAAATAGGAATCACAATACTAGGTGCATTGTTTGGCAAATCAACCACATCAATAGGCAGAGCAGGTACTAGAATACTAAAAGAAAGAGGTGATGTGAATCGCCAAGAAGACAGAATACAACGAATTGAAAATGATATTCTAGAACTAGAAGAAGAACTTGAAAATAGAATAGACAGTCTCGTCGAAAAGTTTGATATTGATTCCGTCGATATTGAAGAGTTTACGATTAAACCAAGAAGAACAGATATTCAAATTGAAAATATAGCAATAATTTGGAAACCTGTTTAAGACAGTGTCTTAAGGAGGCACTTAACAACCGCCAATTATTTTTTACTGACTAAAATGCACGACAACTTCCGTAAAATTCGACGCAATAGCCAGCTATTACAACGCATTTAACGAAACTTGACGCACATTTTTTCTTCGTAAAATTATAATCTCGGTTGATTAAGCAAGTTCTTTTCTGTAAACTCGTAAATTTATTTCACTAATTATGATTTATTTAGCCTGGCTAATATACGATTT
>CAYMAW010000101.1:0-4629 GCA_964388565.1 uncultured Piscirickettsiaceae bacterium
TTATTATGGGTATAGGTATTTTTTTTCACTCAACAAAGCGGAGAAGAGCCCAATGTCTTGCAGACTATTCACATTTATTAAATCGAGATTAGGGTTATTTTATTCTTCCGCCAAGAAATGGTGAAATTACCTTTTCTATAGTCTCTTTCGTTTTTTTCTTTCTAGCTTAGCTAGTTTTTTAGCTTCTTTTTCCTCTCGTTTTATTTCCACTTGTTTTAATTCATTTTCCATCATATTAGGGTGTTCGAAAGTTAAATCGCCTAGGTAGCCATCTCTAATTTCTACAATAAAAATTCGAGAAGCCTTGTCTAGATCGACTCTTCCGCCACCTACTAAACAACCACGATCTTTGCCTATTATTTCTAACATAGCAGAATCGGCATAAGGATTATTGTTAATTAAATCTGTAATGGTTTCTTGCGAAATGCCATATCTTTCCGTTAGTCTTTCAGGGTAATTGTGCATTAAATATTCGATGGCATAACTTGCCACATCTGGCAATTCAAAAGCGGTTTCTTTTATCCCTCCTGTAATCGCTAAACGATAGCCAGTATGTTTATTTTCAATATTCCCCCAAAGCATGCCAGGAGTATCGAATAAAGTGATGCCATCGTCTAATTTGATGCGTTGTAGCATTTTAGTCACCGCAGGTTCATTACCAGTTCGGGCAATAGGGCGGCTTGATAGTGTGTTGATTAGGGTTGATTTACCTACATTGGGTATTCCCATAATCAAAGCATGAATGACTTTCAAGGAACCATGTTTTCTTGGAAACATTTTTTTTATAAGACTAAATATTTTATTTTTATGATCTGAATCTTTCGCGTTTAATGCAAGCGTTTCAATATTTTTACTATCTTTAAAATAATTTTGCCAGATAATGGTTTTTTCACTATCAGCTAGGTCAGATTTGTTAAATATTTTAATTGTCGGCTTATTGCCTCTTAATTTAGCAATCATCGGGTTTTCGCTACTAAAAGGAATTCTTGCATCTAGCACTTCAATAATTAAATCAACTTGAGGCAAGATTTCTTTGATTTCTTTTTGGGCTTTGTGCATATGCCCTGGGTACCACTGAATTTGCATTTTTTATCTTTTTGAAAAGAAACTTTTAATAAAACGAAATAGCAATACCGCACCTGCGATAAGCCAAACATAAACGAACCATTTAGCAAAATGATAAAACGATGTCATCGGCTCTTCAAGGTGAGAAACACTTTCTGTTGTAAGCATTCCTCCCTCTGCATTAGATAGCACAATAAGGGCAACTAATAAAAACGATGCGGCAATAATTGAACCTAAATAAAGAAAAATCTTACGCCAAATATCCATTAGTTTTCCTATTTTTTAACTAAAGTTAAAACAAAATTAACTGGCACAATATCAGAAATAGTGATACCGCCACAGACTTTCGATAACGCATTTAA
Source organism: uncultured Piscirickettsiaceae bacterium (assembly GCA_964388565.1). Classification (GTDB taxonomy): domain Bacteria; phylum Pseudomonadota; class Gammaproteobacteria; order Thiomicrospirales; family Thiomicrospiraceae; genus Hydrogenovibrio. The sequence continues at coordinate 1,428 of CAYMAW010000101.1, forward strand.
GTTTTCAGATGGCACATTAAACATTTTAGCATTCACAATGATTGGTTTAAGTGAGGTCACTATGATGTTTTTACCCATTTTAGCTACCATAACATCTAATGAAATATCTTTTTTAGTTTCAAAAAAATCAAGTGTAGCTGCAATTTTTACGATTTGAAGAGTTTCCTTTGAATTTAATATCTTGTCATCAATTTTAGCGGTCACAATCGCCGCAGGGAAAAAATCAGCTTGAAAAAATAGATCAATTAAACGATTGTCTCGAATAGGATTACTTGAATCAACACTGTTTATATCAATGCTAATATTAAGATTTCCTTTTTCATCAATAGAGCCTTCCACATCTTGGAAAACTGCGGGTTCAATAATATATTGTTTTTTAGTCACCGAAAAATTGACGCTAGAAAATTCGCTATCAATTACATAGCTACTGCCTGCAAAAGTAGCCGTATTAATTAAAAGTAAACAAAATGCTAAGCTGGATCTTTTTAAGATATTCATTAGAATCTCCAAATCGTAGTTAAATAATAAGATCATAGATTATACCTTTTTAGGAAAATTTTATCGCTTTAATAAAATCGTTAAAGGGGGTAAATAATCATAGTACAATTAGCTTTCTTTAAAATGGAAGTAATGGAAATATGTGCGGGATCTGTGGTGAAATTTATTGGGATGGACAGCAATCTTCTGGAAATAGATTGAAATCAATGCTAGCAACGCTTGAAAAACGAGGTCCAGATGACGGTGGAACATGGTTGCAAGGTCATGTTGGACTAGGGCATAGGCGTTTATCTATTATTGACTTGTCAGACGGCGGTCATCAACCCATGCTTGATAAAGAATTAAGCCTAGTTTTCAATGGTTGTATTTATAATTATGAAAATCTTCGAACAGAATTAATTGAACTAGGTCACTCCTTTGTTTCACAATCAGATACAGAAGTAATTTTAAAATCTTATCGTCAATGGGGTATGGATTGCGTTACTCGCTTTGAAGGAATGTTTGCGTTTGCAATATGGGATGATGATTTACAACAATTGTTGATCGCCCGAGACCGATTTGGAATTAAACCCCTATATTATTCTCCAGTTAAAGGAGGCGTTCGTTTTGCTTCAAACACACAAGCCTTGTTAGCGTCGGGCGGTATTAATACCGACATTAACCCTGTAGGCTTGCATCACCAATTTATGTTACATGGTGTCGTTCCTGCTCCTCACACTATTTTAAAAGGCATTAAAAAATTAGAACCAGCTCATTGGTTAATTGTGAACCCTGACGGTCAAATTTTTAAAAAACAATACTGGGACCTAGAGTCAAACCCCCAACACAAAACTAGTTACAATACCGAAGAAGAATGGATTGAAGCGATCCATCAACGCCTAAAAAATGCCGTTTATAAGCGATTAACAGCGGCTGATGTACCTGTTGGCGTTTTGCTATCAGGCGGATTAGATTCAAGCCTAATTGTTGGTCTGCTTGATGAAGCGGGCGTTAAAGACATTCGTACTTTTTCGATAGGGTTTGAAGATGTAGCAGAAGAAAAAGGCAGTGAATTTCAATATTCTGATCTCGTTGTAGAACGCTATAAAACTAAACACCAAAAATATTTAATTTCAAATAGTGAAGTTCTACCTCGTTTGCCAGAAGCGATTAAAAACATGTCTGAACCCATGTTTGGGCAAGACGCCATCGCATTTTATCTACTATCCGAACAAGTTTCAAAAAATGTAAAGGTAGTTATGTCAGGGCAGGGAGCAGATGAAGTTTTTGCAGGCTATTTTTGGTATCCACAAATGGCAGAAGCTAGTAAAAAATTAACAGCAGACCAGCCCTTAGTTGACGCATTTGCCCCCTATTATTTTGACCGTGATCATGCAGAGTGGTTAGAAATGATAGATGAAAAATACCATACAAACAATGTTACCGCCGACTTTATTGACGATAAATTAAACGAACCGGGTGCAGATAGTTTTATTGACAAAGTGCTAAGGTTAGACTCAACTACCCTCGTTGTCGATGACCCAGTGAAGCGAGTCGATAACATGACGATGGCGTGGAGCTTAGAAGCAAGAGTACCTTTTTTAGATCATGGCTTAGTTGAACTAGCAATGTCGGCACCAGAAAGTTTAAAATTAACCGACTTTAAATATGTACTAAAAAAAATAGCAAGAGGCATCGTTCCAGATGAAGTGATTGACCGCCCGAAAGGCTATTTTCCGATGCCAGCTTTAAAATATGTAAGAGGTGATTTTTTCAAAATGATGGAAAAAACGCTTACAAGCGACACCGCAAAAAACAGAGGCCTGTTTAATCAAAGCTATATTAATAAGTTATTAAATGATCCAGAAGGAAAAGAAAGCTTTACCGCAATAAAAGGTAGTAAACTATGGCATGCAACTTTACTTGAACTTTGGTTGCAAGAGCATGTTGACCCATTCGTAGAATAATATTAGAATAGTTGAAAAACTATAAGCCCTAATCCGCAGATAGGAATTTGGACACAGGGTGCTAGCCCTTTTACTCTAGGGGTTTGCTAAAAATCTTAGTCGCACCCATAGGATCGGCGGGAATTTTTAGTTAATCCATAGAGTAGAAGGGATGGCGCACTGTGCCCAATTCCTATCTGCGGATTAGGGATAAGTCATTTATAAAAAGGAAGTAAATATGTCGGATCCTGCACAAGAAACGCTAGATAGAATTAAAGAGCAAGTAACCAACAACGCCGTTGTCATCTATATGAAAGGCACACCACAAATGCCATCATGTGGGTTTTCTTCCAGAGCATCACAAGCCTTAACGGCAACAGGAGAAAAGTTTGCATTTGTAAATATTTTAGCAGACCCAATGATTTTTGAGCACCTGCCTAAATTTCAAGACTGGCCAACTTTTCCACAATTATATATTAGTGGTGAATTACAAGGTGGTTGTGATATTACTGAAGAACTAGCCGCATCCGGCGAATTAAAAACAATGATGGAAGTCGCAAACAAAGAAGCATAATTCGTCTCTTCTTACCTGCCCCTGGCATTTTTTGGTTTTAGGTGTTTTTGCCTAAGAGAGTAGGCTTAAGGTGTTTTTTTAGTTTAAGTTATTCTTAAAAGGGTTGAGTTTTTTAAAATTGATACTTTAAGGAAACGCTTAACAACTAATATTATTTTATACTGGTAAAAAGTACCGATATTTTCACTGCAATTCGTTGCAATAG
>CAYMAW010000102.1:0-4570 GCA_964388565.1 uncultured Piscirickettsiaceae bacterium
ACCAAGCTACTAATTAAACTGCACAATATACAGTTGCAATGGTCAAATAAAACTATGCGCACAACAACCTCTTAACCGTATCTTGCATCGCGCTCTTAAAAGCTTCATCTTGCGATACTCTTTTATAAAGTTCCAACTCATTTCTTCTTTGTTTATTCATAACGTCATCAAATATTTTTTTATATGCTAAATCTTGTGTATGCGTATCAGGATTATCGACATATTTGTTCAGTTTCACCACGTTATGGCATCGAAGTTTATATTATGGTGACTAAAGAAGAGATTAAACCAATCAAACCGCCAAATACACCGCCCCAAACAACTAGCCAACCTAAATGTTGCTTAATCATTTTTTGTACCATTTGCTTAACCATTTCAGGGGTTAGTTCTTTTAGTCGAGAGTCGATGATGTGGGTTACTTTTTGTTGAATTTCGGCAATCATATTCGGTTGATCAACTTGCTGTTTTAGCTTTTCAATAAATATTTCACTTTCACTCATTTCAATTAATGAAGCTTGCATACTGGTAATAAACGGTTCTTTTAACGGCTTTAACGCATCTTCACCGCCAAACATTCCTAACATGTTACCAAAGCTAGATGCCATAATGACTTTAACCAATCGTTCAAAGGCTGGGGTTAAATCAACACTTTCAATAACGGGTGTTAAGTTTAAGTGCATTGCTCCACCTTTGCTATTCATAAAACGGTCAATATTTTCTTGAGAAAAAAACTGATTCATCATCAGTTCTTTTATGGATTTTTTAAACCCTTCAAATTGATTTGGAATAACACCCGAACCAATTAAACCAGGCACGCGTTCAAATAACAGATAAATAGCCAGCCAATTGGTAATGGCTCCCGATAAAGCAAATAACCCTACCATTAACACCAAGTTATCGTTTAAAAACAATCCTATTGCAATTACGGCAATACTAACCAAATTTGTTAAAAGTGATTTATTCATTGGGTTTGTCCATTGGCTTTATTCATTTATTAGGTTCTGCTTCTTTGAGACTTTGGCGCCGATTTAGTAGAGCGTCTATCCAACCCTCTATCAGAACGCCTAGCTCTCTCGTTGTTACCACTTCGGGTATCTTTTGAGGATTTTTTAGCGTATGAGTTTGACTGTTTATTATTGTCATAGCTAGACTTACTTCTTAAATCTGGTCTTAACTCTTCTCTCATTCCGACACTTTTTAACAGTTGATTAATTTGCTTCCAAGAAAGTTCTTCGGTTTTAGACTGCTTTAATTTTCTCGGTAAATCAAAAAGACCATAACGCGTACGAATTAAACGGCTAATTTGAATATCTTGAGATTCCCAAATACGGCGAACTTCACGGTTACGCCCTTCTTTTAAAACCACTTTATACCAAGTATTAATCGACTCATCATCTTGTTTTGGTAATTTGCTTATCTTGTCAAACTTAGCCATACCATCTTCTAGCTTCACCCCATTTTTAAGGCGATAAATAACATCTTCCCCTACCTCACCAAATACCCTTACGGAATATTCACGCTCTACTTCATACGACGGGTGCATCATACGGTTCGCCAACTCACCATTATTGGTTAAAATTAATAAACCAGAGGTATTAATATCTAATCGCCCAACCGAAATCCATCGCCCATTAATAATTCGTGGTAATTTTTCAAAAATAGTGGTGCGGTCTTTTTCATCTTTACGCGTACAAACTTGACCCTCCGGCTTGTTATATAAAATAACCTGCGTTGGCTGTTTAGCAAGGCGAGTTTCTTTTACCGCATTGCCTCTAAATTGAATATTATCTGTTGGCAAGGCTCTATCACCTAATGTTGCGATTTTGCCGTTAACCTTGACTAAACCCTCATCAATATATTTTTCAACTTCACGGCGTGAACCAAACCCCGCTCTCGCCAAGATTTTTTGTAATTTTTCGTTTTCTACTTCTGCTTGCTTTGCCATGTTTATAAACCAACTATTTGTAAAATAAGCGTCTGAAACGCTCTAAAAGGACCGGAAATAAGTGCGCCCAATACACCTGTTAACATCAAACCTAAAATGATAAAAAAACCAAAAGGTTCGATACGCATATAATAATAATGAAATTTGTTCGACATAAATGCCGCCGCAATTCGGCTACCATCTAAAGGTGGAATAGGTATCATATTTAAAATAGCCAACACAAGGTTAATCATCACCCCTGCCATTCCACTATAAACCAAAAACTGCCCTACACCCTCATAACTAGGTAAAACCATATAACCAATTTTAGCGATAACAGCCCAAATAATAGCCATTAAAATATTTGAAGCGGGCCCTGCTAAAGCCACCCACGCCATATCATGCCGTGGGCGCTTAAAGTTTTGGGTGTTCACTGGAATCGCTTTCGCCCAACCAAAAATAAATCCTCCCATAATTAACAAGGCACCTGGCACAACAATCGTACCCACCAAGTCAATATGCTTAAACGGGTTTAAAGTCAGCCTACCCAACATTTGCGAAGTTCTATCGCCAAACTTTAACGCAAGCCAGCCATGTGCAACCTCGTGTACTGTAATCGCAAAAATAACGGGTAATGCCCACACCGCTATTTTTTGTATTAATGTTAACTCATCCATCAAAAATTCCCTGCCCTTGTCGAACTAAAATAGGTACATCTTCCGTAAAATCAATTACGGTTGTCGGCTCATAACCACAAAAACCGCCATCTAATACCGCATCTAAACAATGTCCTAAATCTTCCTGAATAGACCAACCATCTGTCATAGGAATTGTCTCATTTGGTTGTATCAATGATACAGAAATCAAAGGCTTATCAAAATAACTTAATAACTCGTTTGCGACAATGTTTTCTGTCATTCTAAGCCCTATTGTTTTCTTTTTAGGCGTTTGCAAACGCCTTGGTACTTCCCGACTAGCAGGAAGAATAAAAGTAAATGCGCCAGGTAAATGTGCTTTTAAATAACGAAACTGTGTATTCCCGACTTTAGCATACTCAGATAAATGCGATAAATTTTCGCACACCAAAGTAAAATCATGCTTCTCATCTAACCGACGAATTTCACGAATAAGATCCGCCCCATCCTTATTATCCCAAGCACAGCCAAGGGCATAACCCGAATCAGTTGGGTAAGCAATCACGCCGCCTTTCGTTAAAATTTCTACAATTTGCATTAGCAAACGCTTTTGAGGGTTTTCAGGATGTACTGAAATATATTGACAATCTTTTTTCACACTATAAAATCTAACAGTTAAAATTAAAAATAGTATTATACCCTAATCCGTATACCACACAGTTTAAAAGGAAACTATGAAAACACCAAAACGCATTCAACCGTTGATAGACGACGGATTGGTCGATGAAGTAATAAGCAGACTAATGAGTGGCAAAGAAGCCGATGTTTTTATCGTACGCTGTGGTGATGAATATCGCTGTGCAAAAGTATATAAAGAAGTGCATCAACGCAGTTTCAAAAAAGCCGTAACCTACCAAGAAGGACGAAAAACCCGTAACAGTCGCCGTGCAAGGGCCATGGAAAAAAAATCGAAATTCGGGCAAAAAGAACAAGAAACCGCCTGGCAATCAGCCGAAGTAGATGCACTCTACAAAGTAGCCAACGCAGGCGTACGCGTACCCAAAGCCTACGGCTGTTTTGATGGCGTGCTACTAATGGAAATAATTACCGACGAAAATGGCGATGTAGCACCTAGACTAAATGATGTAGAACTAACCGAAGAACAAGCCGTAGAAGACCATACACAAGTAATGAACGATGTTATGCGTATGCTCTGTGTAGGTACAATCCACGGAGATCTATCCGAATTTAACATACTACTAGACGAATACGGCCCCGTTATTATCGACATGCCCCAAGCCGTTGATGCGTCAGCTAACAACAACGCTAAAAAAATGCTAACCCGTGATGTGCAAAATGTAACCAACTACTACGGACAATACGCCCCACAACTGTTAGAAACCAACTACGCAGACGAAATGTGGGCACTATATGAAACGGGCGACTTAACCGCCGAAACCGAACTAACAGGCTACTTTGAAAAAGACGAAGACGAAGCCGATGTAGATTCCGTCATTCACGAAATACAAGCCGCCATAGCAGAAGAAGAAGCAAGGCTCGCCAGAATAGCTCTAGCTGACTCTGATGACTAATAAACTCAAAATACTTTTTCTCGTTACCAATCCTAAAAGATTGCTAACGAGCTAAAAACCTACATGCCCCTGGCATTTTTTGGTTTCAGCCTTTCTTTAATACTTTGATAAATAGAACTAACGACTTCACAAGGTCGAGTATCAAGACTATTTCGTACCTAGACTCTTTAATTTCTAAAAATTATTAAAACTTGGTCTTTCCGTATTTTTCCAAAATTAAATTTAAAACTAGTTTTCATTTCTTCTTGAATTAGCATCATCGCAATTAATTATTTAAGTTTTCTTGGGTCATGGGGTCAGCCCCCCTAAACAGTTACCTATTGTTTTTAAAAGGATTTATTTTTTTGGGGTCAGCCCCCTATTTTCACCAATTTTTTAAAAGACAAATTTTAGGTATAAAAAAACCCAGCAGTAACAAG
>CAYMAW010000103.1:0-4521 GCA_964388565.1 uncultured Piscirickettsiaceae bacterium
GTTCTCAGGGTTGCAAAAGTAGTAGTTTGAAATTGATCATAAAAAATAAACTCACGTAAATGCTCCATTATTATTGGTTTATAGAATTATTTTCTTTGAGATATACTTCATATTGAGTGAGTAATTCATTTTCTTCTAGGTACTCATTTAAATATTTTTCATATAGATCAGATTCTAATTGTTTTCTAGTTTTAGGTCCTACTAATCATGCTCAATATTCCTCTTCTGATTCTATTAGATGTTTACTAATCTGATAGTGTAGGATTGCTGTTCTCGTAATATCTCAGAATATTGCAGTATCCTTGTGATCAAAATATCAGAAATCAGTGAGGATTTTTTGGAGTTTTCGAACTTCGTAGGATATATCTCAGTATTTTGGCATTCATAGCTCGTCTACAGTTTGCTCTGCTTTTGCCTGTGCTGCTTCTTGGATTTCTTTTACGTCTTTAATAAGTTGTTTTTTCTTTTCCTCTTCAAGCTTATATTCTTGATATTTCTCCTGTAGTTTTTTTCGAGTCTTTGGTCCATATGATCATGCTCATATATCTGACTCCTTAGACACTATACTGTGCTCTATTTGAAAGTCATATACTCATGAGATTGTCTCGCTATCATACTCTCATGTATTATTTACTATATATCATAGCTCTACAAATATATCCTGCATTTCTGATATTAATTTCGCATCACTTCATTTTCATAGTGACACATCAAAAATACTTTCTTTGTAAACTTCTGGGGTAATGAGTAGCTTAGACTTTGCACCACTCATTTTTTGTAATCCTGTAGTTGCCCAAGTTGGAGCAGGAACATCCTGATAATCTAGACTTGTATTATTACCACTATCTACTACATATCCATATACCTTTCTCTTTCCCCAAAAATTTGCCCTGAGAAGACCCTCATCTCAATATCCCATCCAAACATCTATTCTATCATAATTGTATCCTCTCTGACCAGCTGGGACTATTGCTCAACCCCTATCTTCAACAACTCAAATCCCTAGTCAATCTAAATATATTTTTGTCCCAAATGAATACTTCCTTGGAGCAGCAAGCATGCCAGAAAAAACTGATTTTCCAGATGCTCATGCAATTCATCTTCAATTTAATATTAGTTCATCTTCGTAGTTTCCTGTAATATAGTAATCTTGACCTGGTAGAGGGGAGTAATATGCAGTCACAACAAAGTAGTTGTCATCATTTGCTGATACTGACAGAGTTGTAATCATAGTAGCTATGATTAGGAGTATTGAGAATATTTTTTTCACGCGTATAGGTTTATATGTTATATATAAAACTGTAACACACATGCAGTGTTTTTAGTGAGTTTAAACAAAAAAAAGAAGAAAAGTAACTTGACTCATCTTCCTTTTTGTTTTTAAGCTTATAGTATTTCTTTTAGATATTGAAGCTTATTTCTATGTTTTTTGTATTTTGGATTGTTTATTAAGGATTCGACTTGTAAGGTTAGTGATGAGATTACTTCTCTTGAGTATTTATTTTTTAATATCACTACTGCTGCATCCAATTGTTTTTTCTCTGTATCTGTTATTGAATAGTCTTTAACACTGTTTTCTAAATCAGCATCGTTTTCTTCTTCATAATATTTCCAAAGAGCAGTTTTTGTTTTATTTCAAAAATATCATGCTCACCAGTCTTCACTATTATTTATGAGGCCTATCTTTTTTTGGAGTGATATAAGGGCATCTTCTACCGAGCTATACTGACCGTCTATACTTCAGTTGTATTCTCATAATTCTGTTAGTAGATTTTGCAGTGCTCTAACAGTATCTGGATCTGAATCAGGGGTAACCTGTAAATCTCAATACTCTAGTATTACTTTGTATTTGCTTGATGCTTGTTTGTGATTATATATTTCAAAATCATGTTTCGGCTCCTCTATAAGCATTGATGTATTATTTCAATACTCTTCTCTCAGTGCTGCAATAGTTTTTGGACCATACCAACCTGCTGACTCATCCTGCTTAGAGTTAATAACTCATGATTTTAGTTGAAACTCTATGAGTTCATCCTGTATACTGAAATACTGTCAATCTAACTCACCGTTATAAAGTTCAGCCTTTGTGAATATTTTTTGAAGCGCTAGTACATCATCATAGTTGCTATTTTCTGGATTTACATCTAACTTTGTGAGATTTCAGATCTCTGATTCACCAAAACTTAGTGACACCTCAGCGCTTGGTACAACTATTTTTCATTTTATTGTCCTTGTTCACCATGTTAACGCTCTAGTTAATCATTCATCACCATATCACATCCAAATATCTATTCTATCATAACTGTGTCATCTCTCTCAGGCTTTTACTATTGCTCAACCTCTGTCCTCTACAGCTCCTATACCATATCATTCAAAATAGATCTTAGTTCCAAAAGGATAGTTAGCAGGTCATGCTAAGAGTCACGGAAAAACCCCCTCACCAGAGGCAGTTGTATGTCACTCACCATTAAGACCAATATCTCATGAATAACTTCAAGTAGTATATTTTGATTGCCCAGGTAGGGGAGAGTAGTAAGCTGTTACTACAAAATATGTTTCTTCATCTCACGCATTTAGAGATGGAGAAGCGTATATCAGTGATGCTGTTATAAGCATGATTCCAGTTAGGAATCTCAGTCTGGGTCACATAGGATCTTAAAAATAATATTTTAAACTTGCTGATTATATGATTTTATCATACATATCAACAATATATGTTCTAATTCACTCAATCTTCACACTTATGAATCTTATTAATTATATATGGTATGTCTCATCAATTCGGAACACTCCCTTTCTTTCTTATGCACGATATGGTAAAACAAAGTGGATTACTTTTCATGAGACCCAAACTCCATGGTATACTCTTACAATAAAATTAGAATGAGGAAGAAATTCATTCATGACCTATCTCTGAGTTATTTCCAATGATGAAGAGCTTTGATGCATCACGACTTTGAGGTAAGTTTGGGAGTAGCCTAAATTAGTAACTAATATTATCACCATCCTTAAAGAGATTCATCCCATGAATCTCTTTTTTCGTTTTGTTATTTTTTCAATTAATAAACTTTACAACTTCAGCAATATTTCACTCCGATAGTCCTATGGTTGAATTATTATTTGATCTATAAAAGATTTCTCTTATGACTTCTTTTTGAAGTAGAGGAGAGAGTGAATTAAATTCAGAAATAGAAAAGTTTTTTTCTCATCAAAGAAAAGCATCAACCTCATTATCTAAATGGAGTTTTATATCCTCAAAATAAGATAATAAATTTTGTAAATTTCTTTTATGTTCTGGGTGTACTTGCTCAAACATTGGGAGAACTTCATTTCTCATATAATTTCTTGTATACTTATTACTCGCGTTACTCTCATCTTCAAAGTATTTTAAATTATTTTCTCCTAAATAATTTATAATTTCACTTTTTTCCAATCAGAGCAGAGGACGGAGTATATTTCATGAGTATTCTGTCATGTTTATCAATCCAGTTAGTTTCGACCCCCTAAGCATATTGAACATCATAGTTTCTATTCGATCATCCAAATGATGCCCTAAAATAACGTTTTTACTATTATATAGATGACAAACAGCATCAAAAAACTGATATCTTTTTTCCCTTGCAAGTTCTTCAAAGCTTTTAGATGGGTAGAGTTTTTGTATTTTTTCAAAATCACACTCTGCAACTTCTACTTCAAATCAGTGCTCTTTTCATAAATCTTGAAGAAATCTTTCCTCATCTTTGCATTGCTCTCTTGTATTATGATTAAAATAACATACTACAAGGTTTTCTTTATATGTTGTTTTGAGAATAGAATAAAGTAAATACATACTATCAGCACCCGTAGAACAAGCCAATATTATTTTTTCATCTGTGGAATAATATTTTTCTAAAAACGTCTGGATATCTAATGACATGTTGTATGAATGAGAATATTTGAGAAATAGTATAAAGTATAGTAATATTAAGGCAAGATATATTTTTACATAGCATTATGTCTAAAGAAAAAGATATTTTCCGAGAATTGATGAGACTCTTTGTTTCAGGGTCTATCTACATCCTCATGTGAGTAGTTGCAACATATATATTCTATATGACTCTTTTTCTCTGCTATAAAGTAATTTCTGCTATTGTGATTCATGTTTCGCATCTTGGAGAAATGACGCAAGAAGCCCTTACTCGCACGTGAGAGATGAGTATAGTTCTTACAGAAGAAATTCTCTCAGTAGTTACTATTATCCTTGTACTTGTTAAATCATTTAAAATACTTGTTGAGTATTCCAAACATCATCATATACAAATTAAAGACCTCGTGGAGATTGCGATTATCGCGCTTCTCATGGAAGTTGTATTCAACTTTGGAATTCACTCTATGGCTATTAACTACCTCTTCGCAGCATTTTGAGCTACACTTTTAGTAATATATGCTATGTTCCCGTATTTTAGAAAAAAGACACATTAGTATTGCACAGAAGGATGAGTAGGGTTATTCATCATTGGAGAGACTGTGTTATCACGCTTA
>CAYMAW010000104.1:0-1800 GCA_964388565.1 uncultured Piscirickettsiaceae bacterium
TTCTGATGAGGACGGACCTGAAAGGATCAATTTTTCTATTTCAGGATTAATTTCTCAAAATTGTTATCGCATGAGTCATGCTGGTGCAATTGTGAGTGGCGGTAAAGGTACGGCTGAAGCTAAATTTGCGGCACTCAAAGAAGCAGGGGTGAGCATTGTTTCCTCTCCTGCTGATTTAGGGTCTGCGATGTTTAAGTTGCTTGGAAAATAAACATGTCTAAAGTAAAAATAATGATGGCACAGGTTGATCCTATTGTTGGCGATATTAAAGGCAATGTTGCTTTAATTATTGCGACGGCAAAACAAGCCGTAGCACAACAGGCAGATATTGTTGTTTTCCCTGAAATGACCATAACGGGCTATCCGCCTGAAGATTTATTGTTTAGAAACGATTTATACAGGCAAGTTGATACCGCATTAACTCAAATTTGTGATGCCGTAACGGGAGTCGCATTAGTGTTAGGTTATCCGATGATGGATAGTCTAGGCGAACGATTCAATATGGCGGCTTGGATCAATAATGGTGAAATAAAAGCCAGTTATATTAAACAAAACTTACCAAATTATAGTGTGTTTGATGAAAAACGCTATTTTTCATCATCAGATAAAAGCTGTGTAGTGGAATATAAAGGTATTAAATTTGGAATATTGATTTGCGAAGATATTTGGAAAATTACCCCAGCGAATCAATCGGTTGCTGATGGTGCGGAAGTATTGTTAATTTTAAATTCGTCGCCATTTTCACTAGAAAAACAACAGGATAGAATTGAAGTCGTAAAACGCAGAATCGCCGAAAATAAAGTGCCGGCTATTTATGTTAATCAAATCGGCGGACAAGACGAACTCGTTTTTGACGGCGGTTCATTTGCGATAGATTCGACTGGAAAAGTACAAGTACAAGCAAAACCTTTTGCGAATAGCTTGGAAGAGGTTGTATTAAGTAAACAAAATAATAGCGTTGAAGTTTTAAAAGGCAACCTAGAAAAAGTTTGTGATGGCGAAGCACGAGTTTACAAAGCACTTGTAATGGGTGTGCAAGATTATGTATCTAAAAATGGTTTTTCGTCAGGCGTGTTACTTGGCTTATCCGGCGGTATAGATTCCGCCTTAACCTTAGCCATAGCGGTTGATGCTTTAGGGGCAGATAAAGTAGAAGCGGTAATGATGCCTTTTCGTTATACTGCCGATATAAGCGTAGAAGATGCCGCACAACAAGCAAAAACGATGGGGGTTAGCTATCAATCTATTCCTATTGAAGATATGTACACGAGTTTTGAAACGGCATTATCTGATCGTTTTTCTAATTATGAAGATGATATTACCGAAGAAAATTTACAAGCCAGAATTCGTGGCACGATTTTAATGTCTATTTCTAATAAAACAGGCAAAATGGTACTAGCCACAAGCAATAAATCAGAAGTAGCGGTTGGTTATTCAACACTTTATGGTGATATGGTTGGCGGATTTTCACCGCTAAAAGATGTGCCAAAAACATTAGTTTATAAATTGACAGCATACCGAAATACTCTTTCCGAAGTGATACCTACAAGGGTTATTACTAGACCACCATCTGCTGAATTACGCCCAGATCAAACCGATCAAGATAGTTTGCCTGATTATGATACGCTAGATGCAATCATTAAATTATTTGTAAAATTTGATAAAACGCCACTACAAATAAGTACCGAACTAAAGATAGATTTATCCGAGGTCGAGCGAGTAGTAAAAATGATTAATCGTAACGAATATAAAAGAAGACAAGCCGCACCGGGGATTAAAATAACCAAAAGAGCATTTGGG
>CAYMAW010000104.1:1900-4443 GCA_964388565.1 uncultured Piscirickettsiaceae bacterium
AAGTTTGTTTGGGATGTTATTCTGAATAAATAAGTTTAGCGTACTTGGAAATTAAGGAATGAGTTATCCGACCCTGGCACTTTTTAGGTTAGAAAGTGCCAGGGGCAGGTAGGTTTAATGGTTTTAAGTTGATGCAGTTATATTGTAACCACCATCTACATAAGTAATTTCGCCAGTAATACCTGATGCTAGATCAGAGCATAAGAATGCGGCAGTATTGCCGACTTCTTCAATCGTAACATTACGACGAATAGGGGTCGCTAGAGCGGCTTTGTTTAGCATGGTTTTGAAGTCTTTAATTCCTGCTGCCGCTAAGGTTCTAATTGGTCCTGCTGAAACAGCATTCACACGAATACCGTCTTGACCAAGGTCTGCCGCTAAATAACGAACCGTTGCTTCTAATGATGCTTTTGCAACACCCATTACATTATAGTTAGGTACGGCTCTTTCTGCACCTAAGTAAGACAGCGTTAATACAGAACCGTTTGCTTTGTTAAGCATGCCATAACCTGCTTTGGTTAAAGCGGTTAAGCTGTAAGCTGAAATGTCATGGGCTAGTGCAAAGCCAGCTCTGGTTGATGATTCTATCATTCTACCTTCTAATTCTTCTCTTGGAGCGAAAGCAACAGAGTGAACTAAAATATCTAATTGATCCCAACTTTTTGCTAGTGAATCAAAAACGGCTGTAATTTGTTCATCAGAAGTTACATCTAATGGTAATACAATTTTAGAACCAATTTCATCAGCTACTTTCTGCACACGGCTTTCTAGTTTTTCAGATTGAAAGGTTAGGGCAATTTCTGCACCTTGTGCAGCCATTTGCTTTGCAATTCCGTAAGCGATAGATTTATTATTTGCTACGCCAACTATTAATGCTTTTTTACCTGTTAAGAATCCCATTTAAACTCCTTTTAAAAAAATGGTTACAATCATTAACTATTTTAACAGTATTAAATTAATTTTAGGTTAAAATGCTCTGATGTTATTTTTACGCTTATTTATAGTCACTTTTTTACTTGCGATTTTGTCTGCTTGTTCTCAAATTTGGAACAATCCGTATCAAGAGGGTTTGCAGAGTAAAGAGGTTTTATTTACCGCTTTTTCATCACGCCCCAAACATCTTGACCCTGTGGTTTCTTATAGTTCAAATGAATGGATGTTTAATAGCCAAATTTATGAACCGCTTCTACAATATAGTTATTTAAAAGTACCTTATCAGCTTGAGCCGTTGACGCTGGCAAAAATGCCTAGCAAAGTGTATTTAAGTGCGGATAAACAAGTTGTTTCAGATGTTAGTAAAGCAAGCTATACTCGTTATACTTTTAAAATAAAAGACGGCATTTATTACCAACCACACCCAGCGTTTGCAAAGTCTCAAGATGGTCAGTTTTTATTTCATAACTTGACAGAAAAATCAGTTTCAAATATGGAATCACCAAGCGATTTTAATTCTAAAGCAACTAGAGAATTAATGGTTGATGACTATATTTATGCGATTAAACGCATGGCAATTAAACGCAATAAATCACCGATTTTAACCAGTATGAAACAGTTTATTGTTGGGTTAGAAGCTTATTCAACAATCATATCAAAAGACTTTGATTTAAAAGAAGATTATCAGTTAAAAAGCAACGATATTTTAGGAGTTAATAAAATATCAGATACTGAGTTTAGCATTTTAATTAAAGGCGTTTATCCGCAATTTATTTACTGGTTAAGCATGAACTTTTTCGCACCTATTCCTTGGGAAGCGGTCGCCTTTTATGACCAAACCATTTTAAAAGATGAAAACATATCGCTTGATACTTTTCCAGTCGGAACAGGTGCTTATCAAATGGTTGAACATGTTCCGAATAAAGTAATTAGACTGACCGCTAACCCCAATTATACCCACGGATTTTATCCTACCGAAGCATCTAAACATATTGATAAAAGTTTGCTTAAAGATGCGGGTAAACCGTTGCCTTTTATTAAAGAAGTTATTTATTCTCGTGAAAATGAAAGCGTTCCGGCGTGGAATAAGTTTTTGCAAGGTTTTTATGATGCCTCTGGCGTTTCATCTAGTTCATTTGATCAAGCGATTTCTTTTACTGGCGGAGATATGAATTTAACCCCTCAAATGTTAGATAAAAAAATATCGCATATTAGCGTGGTTGAACCGAGTATTTATTACCTTGGCTTTAATATGGTTGATTCGGTGGTCGGTGGCTATTCCGAAAAACAACAAAAACTACGCCAAGCGTTAAGTATTGTGGTTAATCAAGAAGAGTATACTTCTATCTTCTTAAATGGCAGGGGCGTAGCAGGGCATAGCCCAATCCCCAATGGAATATTCGGCAGTGTAACGGGGCAAGCAGGCATCAACCCTTATGTTTATAACTGGGAAAATAATCGACCCAAGCGAAAAAGTATCGCCGAAGCCAAAAAATTGTTAGAAGAAGCTGGCTATAAAAATGGCGTTGATAAAGATGGCAAAAAATTAGTGTTAAATTTTGATACCGCACTAACAGGCCCTGATAGTAAGGCGATTTTAAACTGGTATC
>CAYMAW010000105.1:0-4401 GCA_964388565.1 uncultured Piscirickettsiaceae bacterium
TCGTTAGAAAAACTGTAGTTGAATGGGGGCAGTCTCTGTCTCCTTTCTTTTTTTTCCAAAAAATACATCTATACTTCCAAATTGTTTGTCTGTTATCTTTAATATCCTTACTTCGCCATCATCAGGCAATGAATATTTTACTCTTTTCGCATGAACTTGTGCATTTTCATCACTACTACAATGCCTTATATAAACGGAATATTGCATCATTGTATATCCATCGGTTAATAAAAATTTTCTAAAATTTGTGTATTCTTTTCTGGCTATTTTAGTGTCGGTTGGTAGGTCAAACATGACGATAATCCACATTGTTTTTAGTCCTCCAAATATCATTTTATTCTATTCTCTAGTATTGGGTAAAAGAGTGTTTTAGCTTCTTTGGTGTAGCAACGCTTTAGTTCCGCCATTAGTAATGGAATTGATACCATAAATGGCATGCTTTTATTATTAAATTGTACGCTTGCCGATAACAACTCTAAAAATGGTTTTTTATTCTTTTGGTTTACTTCTAAGCTATTTTCTGTACTTAATTGATAAACAATTGAATCAATCCAAGGACGAAATGGTTCCATTAAATCATCAGCTAAACATAGTGCATTATATTGGTTTTGGTGAAACAGACCTAGTGATGGGTGCAACCCAGCCCCACAAACCCCCCTTGCTATCATGGCTCTGATAATAGCGTAACCATAATTTAATAGGCTGTTTATACCTTCCATATCAACATTTCTTCTAAACTCTTTACCAAATAGATTTTTCCAGTAGGCTTGTGCCGCTACGGCTTCGGCATTACTTTCATCACCTGGCTTGACTTGTTTTGATAGATAATCTAAACGCGTAGAATCTTTGTTTAAAAGTTTTAAGGTGATAGCTTGCTGAGTTATTTTTTGTTCGACTATTTGCTTCCATAGTCTTTTACGGGTGGGTTCGGTTATGGCAATTTGTTGTTTTAATATTTTATTGTGCAGCGTATGCCCTTCTGCAATGGGTAATATTATTGAATAGGGTAAATGTTTATTATCACAAAATACAATAACTACTTTGTTTTTTTGGCAGGCGATGATTGTTTGTTGGGTTATGACTATTGCGGGGTGTTGTAATATTAACACCCCTAAATCTTCGATAGGTACTTGCCCTACTGTTTCGTTATTTTTATCAATAAGTAACTGTTGGTGCTTAACATGTAGATAAGCTTGTTCACTTATATCAACGATTCGTTTAATCATCTAGCAATGTACCGATACAGTTTATTTTATGTAATTTTAAATTATGCGACTTAAAACTAGGTGTATTAATTGAAAAATAAATTTCTTCCGATTTATTACTTAAAGTACTTGTTGTATTTAATCTTAAAACAACCCTATTACAAGTTCCTTCCATTTTCTGCACCCTATAAAAAATACGCTCGCCATTCTCACCGTCTACACTAACCAAATCATTAATATGTAAAACCATTATAAACTCGCTATTTTCATGGTTAGTTTGAATGATTGATTCTTGGACAATGCCTCTTTTTTTGGCTGACTTTGTTCCTGTCATTGCTCTACGATGAGCTTCAAACATATTAACGAAAATACCCGTTATTTTTTCGGTCGTTTTATTTTTTATAATTTCCACATGATGGTTATTACCATAAGCCATCCATTTAAAAATTTCACCGTCTTTATTTTTTATACCTAATTTATTTTGTTCTAATTTTTTTAAGGTTGTTTTTGACTGTAAAACTCTTACTCTTTTTATCGGTGTTTTACCGTCTTTGTGGTAAACAATTTCTTCTGGTGCAAAGGCTTTTTTGGAGTTATTACCATGTTTATCTAAATGTTTTAATACTTGGGCTTTGATGGTTTCATCAACAATACTATTGGCATTTTTAACCGTAAAGTCACCATTAAGGGTTTTACGATAAACTAATCCACCGTGTTTTTCTATAAATCCTGCTCCAGTCTCTTCGTGTAAGCCACCTGACAACTTTCTTTGCACATCATGTGAAATAATGACATGCTTAAGGTGTTCTTGTAGCTGTTCTCTAAAATATATAGTTGGCGGTGAGACTTTTAGTTTTTTCTCATTATTGTTTGTCCAATGAATTATTTTTTGGTACAAGCTTCTGTCAACACAGGCAACTACCGCCGCATCAATTGCATGGTGACGGTGATCGGTTCTTTCTTTTTTATCGGTTTCGCCAATTAAACTATTTAGCCCCCATTGATGCCTTAACCATGCAGTCGTTACGCCTTTACTGGTGCTAACATCACAGCCTAATTCTTGTAGGTAGCTAATAGCTAATCTTGAAATGTATCTGGTGTCATTTAGTTGGTTTGAAATAAAGTCTCTTTCTTGTAGGTCTTTTTCAGTTTGATAAAATCTGGAAGCCTTATTTTTTAATTTCCATTTAGAGATTGATTGGGTTATTTGGTTCCATTTGTCTTCTTGTTCTCCCCATGTGTCTTTTGGTGTTCTGTCGCCTTTATATCTATTTTCAGATTCAAAACAAACCACTTTATTCATATAGGAATCATCAAGCGATTTTTTGTATGGAAGAATATGATCAATTTCTATTGTTGCGGTAAATATCTGATTAAGGGCAATTGATTTATTACTATAAGCACATTTTTTATCTTGATCTTGCCATAGTCTATATTTTAATTTGTCATCAAATGATGGATATTTACCTAGCCCTAAACCTCGATAAGCTTCTTCGGCTATTTCGTTAGCTTTTTGATTACGTTTTTGTTGGGCTTCGTTTTCTTTATATCGTTTAGTGTTCATTTCTAAATCACGAGCCATTTTAATACGCACGGCAGACAACTTACCATGTTGCTTTATAATCGCATTGACTACCCTTTTTAGTTCATGCATGCCTTTATTTACGATTGGGTTTGCTGTTTCGGGTGGCTGTTCTAATAGAATCTTAGCCTCTTTTTTATCGGCTTTTGTTTCATAGGTGTAACCAGCTTTAACGCGGGCATCAGAATATATAAGCCCTTGTTTTAAAAAGGGTAACATTTTATTAATGGCTTTTAGTGAGTGGTTACTATGTCCGGGTTCAAACTCCAACAAGCAAAGTTGTATTGCTTGTTCTGTGTTGAACTTCCAATCATTAATTAAACGATTTTTTAATACAGATTTAAGCTTAATAGTTAATAAGTCTTCAACTAAATCAACTTGTCGTTGATTAGACAATGCTTGCCATTGTGTTCCGATGACAGCTTTTATTTCACAAGCGGTAATATTACCTTTTATATTTTTGGCTTCTAAATTTAGTTTGGTTTGCTTATCTAAACCAAGTATTTTCTTTAATTCTGTTACGGTTATTTTAGGGTTGTTTTCAAAATAATCAATCAACTGTACTTTCTGTTCTTGATTTAGTGAAATATGCGTTTCAGTGTGCCTTTCAAAATAACTAAGATTATTAATGTCTTGTAAATAACGGAACTGTTGAACTTCTAGTCTTGCAATAAGACTTCTGTTTTTTGAGGGCTCTAAAGAACATTTCCCTACCCTATCTGACTTTAGTTTAAGTGGTCGCTGATAAAATATTATTTTTTTTATGCCTTTTTTATCTTGCATAAAATCTTGTGGTAAATCCATAAAAAATGATTGCTGTTGTTGCCAAATAATAGCTAATTCTTCTTGGTACATTTTTCGGTCAGTTCGTAGATGACCACCTTCATGGGAGCGATTTCTTTTGCAGTCGCCTTTTTCTAGCTTAAATAGATATTCACCTAATGTTCTCGCCCCGCTTTGTTGAATGGCTTTTTTTACTTCTGTAATATCTGCTTTAAATTGTCTTTCTTCTTTATCCGTTATTGTGCTTTCGTCATTTAAGTTTAGGTAAGCAATCGTATCAGGGTCATCAATTAAATCTCCTGCTAGTTGTTTTTTAGAACTTAAAAACCCTCTTCTAGCTACAAAATGTAGTAATACTCGCCCAAATTCATAGGCAGTTAGTTGTTCGTCAAGCCCTTTGGTTCTTAGTTGATAAGGATCACCAAGTTCATTTAAAATAATTTCAGGTTTAGTGTCGTTTTGTAAACTAGGTGGTAAAAGATTTAAAGAAACAAGGTAATTAATCATTCTTTGTTTACGCCTAGCACGGCGTTGTAAAACTCGACGACCTAGACGCATATCGCGTCTCTTGACATTTTTAGGAGTGGGTACTTTCTCTTCAACTGCTTTTGAGAAAATACGACTACCTATATCAACTAATGATTTTTCACCTTGCTCATTTTCGCTAAACAAAGCCCAACCGAGTGAGTTACTACCTAAATCTAAACCTAAAATTAATTTGCTCATTTTATTAATACCTGTTATTATTCTCTCAAAGTTAACCGACTAAGGTCTACAATTTGCTTTTCATACCAATGAAATTTATTTTTCGTAGGCAACGCTTTTAAGCGA
>CAYMAW010000106.1:0-4399 GCA_964388565.1 uncultured Piscirickettsiaceae bacterium
CAATTACCTGTCCGTTTATTTCAATTTTTATCATAATATTTAAACCTAAAAACCTGTTTTACTGCAATTTAAAATTTTCGCTATATTTATACGCGATCAAAAATACTGCATCCATGCTCTATATAATGTTGAAATTCATGTTCATAATGTTTTAAAAAACTTTCAACAGGTATCGCTGCGGCATCGCCAAGACCACAAATTACTTTACCCATTATTTTCCCTGATACTTCATTAAGAAGCTGAATATCTTCGGGACGCCCTTTACCTTGTCGAATACGATGAACAACTCGATACATCCAACCCGTTCCTTCTCGACAAGGGGTACATTGCCCACAGGATTCATCATAATAAAACCAAGTTAGCCTTTCTAAGCACTTAACCATATCGGTGGTTTCATCCATAATCATCAACGAACCAGCACCAAGAAAGGACCCTGCTTTCGCAATCGAATCATAATCCATCGTCATACCAACAGTATTTTCGGCAGGAATAACCGCTGTCGATGACCCACCAGGAATAATTGCTTTCATTTTGCGGTTTTTCCACATACCACCAGACAACTCTAACAAGTCCTCAAAGGGCGTTCCCATTCGTATTTCATAGGCTCCTGGCTTATTAATGTGACCAGAAACAGCGTAGCATTTTGTGCCACCTGCATTTTTAACGCCTAAATCGGAGAACCACTTTCCTCCTTTCGCTAAAATCATCGGAATGGACGCAAGGGTCTCTGTATTATTAATTGTCGTTGGTTTACCAAACAATCCAAAACTTGCTGGAAAAGGCGGTTTAAATCTTGGTTGACCTTTTTTTCCTTCAATCGATTCGAGTAGTGCAGTTTCTTCACCACAAATATAAGCACCGCCACCTAGGTGGGCAAATAAATCAAAATCCCATCCTGAATCTAAAATATCCTTACCTAAAAAACCTGCTTTCCTTGCTTGGTTTATTGCATCGGTAAAGCGTTTATATGGCTCCCAAAATTCGCCTCGAATATAGTTATAACCCTTACTGGCTCCAATAACATAACCTGCAATCATCATTCCCTCAATCAATTGATGAGGGTTAAATCGCATAATATCTCTATCTTTAAATGTACCTGGCTCTGATTCATCAGAGTTACAAACAATATATTTTTGACCAGGGGCATGGCGATTCATAAAACTCCATTTCAAGCCAGTAGGAAACCCTGCTCCACCACGACCACGAATATTGGATGCTTTTACTTCTTCAATAATTTCACTAGGGGTTAAATCGCCATCTAAAATTTGCTTCCAAATTTCATAACCGCCATTTGCAACATAGGTTTCAATGTCCCACGAATTTTCTAACCCTCTAATTCGAAAACAACATTCGTCTTGAATAACTTCAGCCATATTTACTCCAAATCATCCAAAATTTCATCAATCGTTTCTTCGGTAAGATTTTCATAATATGTCTTACCAATCCACATCATTGGAGCCCCACCACACGCACCAGCACACTCAACTTTTCTTACAGAAAATTTGCCGTCAGAAGAAACTTCACCAGTATTATTTACATCTATTTTATTTTTAATATGTTCTAACAGTTCGTCTGAGCCTCTTAGCATGCACGATAGGTTTGTGCATAGACAAATTTGATGTCTGCCAACAGGTTTATGTTGATACATCGAATAAAAAGTAGCTACTTCATAAGCTTCTATTGGGCGAACATTCAAATAATCAGCAACTTGATCCATTAACTCTGTTGTTAAATAGCCGTTACAAGTTTCTTGTACAATTCTCAATGCTGGCATTAAGGCAGATTTTCTTTTTTCTTCAGGATAATTCGAAATCCAACGATCAATTCTTTCTTTTACTTCACCCTTGATGACCGTTTCAGCTTTAAGTTCTTGAGCAAGATTTTGATTATTACTCATCTATCTACCTCCCCAAAAACAATATCCTGTGTACCAATAATAGAAACCACATCAGCAATCATATGCCCTTTTACCATTTCATCTAATGATGCTAAATGTGAAAACCCTGGTGCTCTTACCTTCAATCTATAAGGTTTATTGGCACCGTCTGATATCATATAAATGCCAAATTCACCTTTAGGATGCTCAACTGCGCTGTATATTTCGCCACTTGGAATGGTATAGCCTTCTGTAAACAATTTAAAGTGATGAATCAATGCTTCCATATTCGTTTTAGCATGCTCTCTACTTGGCGGAGCCACGCGATTATCGTCTGTCATAACTGAACCAGGGTTTTTATTCAGCCAATCAACACACTGCTTAATAATTTTATTAGATTCACGCATTTCTTGAATCCGAACTAAATAACGGTCATAACAATCACCCGTTACACCAACAGCAATGTCAAAGTCCATTTTGTCATACACTTCATAAGGCTGTTTTTTTCGAAGATCCCAAGCAATACCCGACCCTCTTAACATTGGCCCTGTAAAGCCCATTTGCAAGGCTCTTTCTGGTGAAACTATACCAATATCTACTGTTCGTTGCTTCCAAATACGATTATCTGTCAGCAAAGTCTCATATTCATCAACATACCCTGAAAACCTCTGAGTAAATGATTCAATAAAATCAAGTAAAGTGCCTTCACGAATTGCATTTAATTTATCTAATTTTTTACCGTAGTGCCACTTAGATTTTTTATGCTTTGCCATCGTATCCGGTAAATCTCGGTAAACACCGCCTGGTCTATAATAGGTTGCATGCATACGAGCACCTGAAACTGCCTCATAACAATCCATTAAATCTTCTCGCTCTCTAAAAGCATACAAGAAAATTGTCATCGCACCAATATCAAGAGCATGAGCCCCTAGCCACATTAAGTGATTCAATATACGAGTAATTTCATCGAACATTACGCGAATATACTGTGCCCTTTCAGGTACCTTAATATCTAGCATTTTTTCAATTGCATTGACATAAGCATGCTCATTGGACATCATAGAAACATAATCCAATCGATCCATATAACCGATTGATTGATTGTATGGTTTGTATTCCGCTAACTTTTCGGTACCACGGTGCAATAAGCCAATATGCGGATCAGACCGTACAATTGTTTCACCATCAAGTTCAAGAACAAGGCGTAATACGCCATGAGCAGATGGATGCTGAGGACCAAAGTTAAGTGTGTAGTTACGAATTTCAGACATATATTACCTATGCTCCCTGACCATTATTAGCGGTTTTATCTTCACGAATAACTCGCGGTACATTTACACGATTCTCAATAGTAACAGACTCATAAACAACACGCTTTTTATCATTGTCATAACGCATTTCAACTTCTCCTACTAAAGGAAAGTCTTTACGCAATGGATTACCAATAAAACCATAATCGGTCAATAACCGCCTTAAATCTGGATGACCTTCATAAATAATGCCAAGTAAATCAAACGACTCTCTTTCAAACCAATCTGAACATGACCAAACCGAAACAACAGAAGGAACAATCGGCATTCTTGTCTCTTTTGGAAAAACTTTAACTCTGATTCGCAGGTTTTTTTCAACTGATAACAAATGATAAACTGAAGCAAATCGCCTTGGTTTCATTAAATCGGCATCTTCTTCTTCCTCAGCAAAATCAAAAACGCCCCGACTAAACCCTTTATTTACTGCTGTCCTTGTTTCCCAGTTAGTTTGACCATAGCTTAAATAATCAACACCACAAATATCAATAAGCTGATCAAACTTCAACTCATTTTTAAGCAGTTCAAAATTTGTAAGCGCATCATTTGGACACAACTCTATCGTCAACTCATTATTATTCAACACAGGATTAATCACTGCCACACCCAACAGTTCGTCAACTTTTGTTTTTAAGTCTAATACAGATTGTTTCATTTTCATCATCTAACCTAAGACCTAACGGGCAATTGTATTTGTTCGTTTAATTTTATTTTGCAACTGAATAATTCCATACAACAACGCTTCTGCGGTTGGCGGGCAACCTGGTACATAAATATCAACCGGAACAATACGGTCACAACCTCGAACAACAGAATATGAATAATGATAATATCCTCCACCATTCGCACATGAACCCATTGAAATAACCCAACGAGGTTCTGCCATTTGATCGTAAACTTTTCGTAAAGCAGGTGCCATCTTATTAACCAAAGTCCCTGCAACCACCATTACATCAGATTGTCTAGGGCTAGGTCTAAAAATAATACCAAACCTATCTAAATCATAACGAGAAGCTCCCGCTTGCATCATTTCTACTGCACAACAAGCTAGACCAAAAGTCATTGGCCACAATGAACCCGTTCTAGCCCAGTTAATTAATTTATCTGCCGAAGTGGTTACAATACTTTCTTTTAATGCACCTTCTATTCCCATTCTAAAGCTCCTTTATTCCACTCATAGATAAAGCCGACTACAAGCAAACCTAAAAAAGCTGCC
>CAYMAW010000107.1:0-4389 GCA_964388565.1 uncultured Piscirickettsiaceae bacterium
ATTGTTGTAATGAGGGTGTTGCTCCAAAGTGACTTTATTTGCTGAATTAGACAACTTAACTTCTGCCTTCCAAGCCACCACTTGATTAACAAACGACCTGCCAACAGGGCGTTGCCAAGTGATGTTAACCTCATTATTTTTAACGACTTTTATCAACTCGCCCGCATAATTTATTTGCCCAGATTTTAGAGGTGGCATAACTAAATCGCCGGATTTTTTAGGATATAAAACCAACCTTATTCGATCAGAATCACCATCTACATCATAAATTTCAAACAGCTTTTTAAGTGCTTCTTTATCGACTGCTTCAAAATCCGTTTCAATATTTTTACCATTAAATATCATCGTAATCGGCAAGCCCAACATGACTTTTTTAGGGTAAACGCTCACCCTTGCATGCGCTAAATTTAAAATAAAAATAAACAAAATAAAGCCAACTAAGATTCTTACCACGGCTTGACCCCCTGTATATCATGACGAGATTCTTGTGTAGCTTGATAGCCTTCTTCTCGTTCAAAAATACCTATTAATAATTGCCGTTGGTTATCTTGAACCTGTTGCATATTTTGTTCGAATTTCTCCATCCGCTTGATTCGTTTTTGCTGATCAACAATCGCATTTCCTATCTGGTTAAGCTTTACTCGACTTGCTTCATTCAAGGTAAAATCAGAGTTATTTCTCTCTTCTGGCAAAATAAAATCCTTACCCTGTTTTTCTCCTTCATCAGAATCACCTGCGACACCTTTCCCAGCACTTTCACTCGGTTTTTGCCCACCATAAAATGCCCCCTCATCATCTCTTGATTGAGAACCTACACCCTTTCCATCACCCTGTTCATGATCTTGCTGTTGGCCTTTTTCTACTTTACGACGCTGTTGTGCTAATGCCAAATTGTGTTGTGTTTTTGCATTATTCGGCAAATAATTTAATGCCTGTTGATAAGACAAAACCGCCTGTTTTAATAGGTTTGCACGGTAATAAGCATTACCTAAATTAAACAACGCATCTGAACGATTTTCTACCGTCAATCCGAGCAAAGCAGACTGCCGAAAATACTGCACCGCAGACTCATAATCTTCCGTTTTATACGCCGCTGACCCTGCACCAAACCAACCGTTAAAGTCATCTAAACCATCATACAATTGCTGTGCGTCATCATAATTTTGATTAGTAAACGCTTCATAAGCCTGTTGTTCTATTTGTGCTTTTCTAGGCTCGGCATAAGATGTTTGTGGCATCAAATTAAATAATAAACCGACCATTAAAACAGGCAATGCACGACCGATTAATTTAACAGGATAAAAAGCATATAGTAATGCAAAAAAAGCGATCCAAATAAACGGCATCGAGTGGTCTTGCCACACCGTATTATTCGTTTGAAAAACTCTTTTTTCGCTCTCCACAGTGATTTCATCAACCAATAACTTCATAAATTGTTGTGATGAATTTGCCTTTAAATACACCCCATTTAATCGCCCCGCTAACGCCTGTAAAAACGACTCTTCTAAACGCGTAGACACTAACAAACCACTATGATGTAAATATCCAGACCGATGTTCTGCATCAGGGATTTTAACCCTCGACCTTTCACCCACGCCGACCAAAATAATTTTGACATCACTACTTGATAAATTCGTAAAATAATTAGGCTCATCCTGTTCTACAAAGTTTTTAGGTTCGCCATCCGTGAACACCACCAACACCTTTGCCTTACCTGCGGTTTGCTGTAAATGCTGTTCTCCATAAATTAACATGGGTTTAATTTGCGAGCCTTTCGTTGGCAACATATTCGGGCGTAATAATGATAAATAATGTTGAAATAATGTTCGGTCAAAACTTAACGGCGACACCAAATGCGGCTGCCCTGCATAAGCCAACAAAGCCAAACGATCATTCGCCTCTAAACGACTGCTTAACGACTCAATCAACGAGCGAGTAAATAGAAAACGACTTGGCTTAACATCCTGCGCATTCATTGAAAGGGATAAATCTAACACAAGCATAATGTCCACCCCCGCACGATGATGTTCTTCTGGTGATGGAACGGCACTTCTTGGCCCAGCTAATGCAATAATGATACAAATCCAAGCAATAGATAACATTAACAAAGCGTTAAATAAACCCTTAAATTTATGAAAAACAGAACCAAGGTACCCCCCCCTGGCATTTTTTACCTGGAGAACCTGCCCAACCCTTACCCAAGGTAATAAATGATTATCTGCATATTGATTAATTTGTTGATGTTTTTTAAATGTTAAGAATAACCACAAAATAATTGGCAAAAACACAAACCACAAAGTTTGTGCATCACGCCACTGCCAGTCGACTAGATTTAAAATTGGCTCAAGCATAACTTTCCATTTTTTTTGAAAACAACTGTAAAAAACTAGCGTATAGGACGAACACCATCAACAAAACAGCAAGCAAGTAAGGGTACAAGTCCACAATCTTATTTTTTACTTGTGGTGAGCTTATTTTGACGCCCTCTGCGTTATCTATTTTATTTAACACTTTTTGCAAGGCTTCACGACTGCCTACTTGAAAATATTCCGCATTCGTTTCGTTAGCAATTCTTTTTAATGAATTATCTTGTAAAGTTTGAAATAAAAGCCCTGCAAACTTTCGCTTGTCTGCCAATTTATTTCCTGCCCCTACGCCAATCGTATAAATGGGTAAGTTCAAACCTTGGGCATAATTAATCGCTTCTGAAAGAGGTAAACGACTTGCACGATTTTCACCATCTGAAAATAACACTACTACCCTTTTTTGTGTATCGTCCGTATTATTTTCAGCCTGTTGCAAAGCTAATCCCAACGCTTCACCCAATGCGGCATCTTCTCGCCCAGCTAAATATGGCATTAATCGTTTCAACATTAGTCGTGCCGTTGTCGTATCCCCCGTCATAGGCATTAGCGTATACGCATTATCCGCATACAAAATAAACGAAAAACGATTCCCGTCTAAGCCCGCCACAAACTGATCGACCACATTTTTAACCACCTCCATTCGTGCCGTCGCCTTGCCCTCTATTTCATAATCGGTCAACATCATACTGGCAGAAGATTCAATCACAAATACAACATCTCGCACTGTTTTCGTTTGCGGTTCTGGTAAAATTGGTAGTTCTTTAATCGGCTTAGCCAACGCTAATACTGCTAAAATCAACAATAAATAGCGTAAAAAATGCACAATCCACTGCAATAAATTAAAGGGTTTCTTTTTAGCACTGGCTAAAAAATGTGACGGATTAATCAAAGAATGGCGAAACATCAAATTCTTTTGCCTTGCCAATACATTCCAATCACTGGCATTACCTTGGCGTTGACTTAACCAAATAAAAACAGGAATAACCAACAACAACCAAAACGCTAACGGGTTTGCATAAATAACGGGGCTACCCGTTTCTAAAAATGCCCACAGTTCAGACCAACCCATCATTTTTGCCACCATGTAAACTGTTTGACTGAATCAATTAAAGTTGGTTGATTTTGTTTTAACGCCTCTAAAAAATCAACTAGCAAATTTCGTAATGTTTCACATGAAACATTTTCACCGCTAAAACAAATATTATTAAAACCAAGGCTTAATTTTTGAATAGCGTCCGTGCTTAACTGCTGTTGTTTTTTAGCAGAAATAAATAATTGATTCGCTTGTAAAGACTGTTTTATCGAACAGTTTTTTTCATCAGCTAGTTCTTTTATTTGTTGATTTAAAATATATTGCTTTTTTAAACTGCCCCAAAATACTCGCCTAAACCACCAAAAAGCAAAAAACAATGCCAGTAAAACAACAACAAACAAAGTCAATTCAACAAAAAACCACCAATCCATACTTGGCGAAACGGGTAGCTCAATGTCAATTAATTCATCTTTCATTGTGTGTATTGCTCAGTCAATTTTATTAAATTATCTGTGGTCGAAAGCTCTCTTACCACCACACCAATACTCGCCAACTTAGTAGTTAAATTCACAAAATAACGCTCTGCCCACTGGTCATAATCTCGGCGTTGATTTACTGACAAATCGGCTATTTCTACCCCGTTCATTGTCTGTAACTTCAAACCTGATAAATTTGGCAAGTTCTTCTCTACCGCATCAAAAATCAACACCACACTCACCATCACTTTTTGTTGTAGGCTTGCTAATAGCGAAATAGTCGTGTCATCTAAATCATGAAAATCTGAAACTACCATTAAGCGAGACCCCGCCTGTAAGCGTTTTTGACAAGCAAGCAATTCATCATTTAAAGTTGGCTCTCCCACAATTTGTAACGGTGGGCAAGGCGTATTTGCACGCGCGATTAAACTCTCAAACGCTCCCTTGCCCTCATACATTGGCGAAGTTTTGACTTCCTTATCCATGCAAATCAACTCAACGGGCAACCCCAATT
>CAYMAW010000108.1:0-4367 GCA_964388565.1 uncultured Piscirickettsiaceae bacterium
TATATTAGCTATAATGTATTAAAATCAATAAAAGTATTTAATATGTTATCTTTTTTACCCAAAACATCTCAACAAGTAATGGATGAACTTAGCGTTAGGTTTAAACAGCGACGTAAAAGACTATCTTATACTCAAAAACAATTATCTGAACGCTCGGGCGTAAGCTTTGGCTCAATTAAACGCTTTGAAACGACGGGACAAGTTTCATTAGAATCACTACTGAAAATAGCATTGGTATTAGAATGTCTGGATGATTTTGATGGGGTTTGTAAAATATCTGAAAATCAACTCAAGAGTATTAATGATGTTTTGGGTTGGGATAATAAGGTTAAGTAGTTATGTTAATTTCTAAAATTTCTGTTTATTTAAACTCTGCTTACAAACAAAAACTAGGCACGCTAGCAATCAAAAACCGTAAAATTTATTTTGAGTATGATTCAGTTTTTATCAAAACAGGGATTGAGATATCGCCTTATAAACTCCCGTTAAAAGCAGATCTTCAAGTTTGTGATGAGTCTTTATTTGATGGTCTTTGGGGTGTTTTTGATGATTCGCTTGCTGATGGTTGGGGGCGATTGTTGATGGATAGGCACTTGATGGGCTTGGGCATAAACCATGCTGAAATTTCACCTTTAGATCGGTTGAGTTATATTGGCGATTTTGGAATGGGTGCTTTGTCTTATGAGCCTGTTAGAGAAGATAAAAAAGCCTTGATTGCTGATATTGTGTTAGATGATTTGGCAGAGTCTTCACAGGTTATTTTGCGTGGTTCTAGTGAAACCCTATTAGATGAATTGTTGAACTTAAATGCTTCATCAGCAGGTGCTAGACCGAAAGTAATGGTGCAAATGGGTGATAATGGCAAGGAAATTATTCATGGCTCACAGTCTCTTAAAGATGGCTTTTCGCATTGGATGGTAAAGTTTGCTTCTGCTTCTGATAGCGTTGATATTGGTGCGATTGAATATGCTTATTCGTTGATGGCAAAAGAGGCTGGTTTAGATATGCCGAAAACTTTGTTGCTTGAGGGTGAGAAAGGACGATATTTTGCGTGTAAGCGTTTTGACCGAGTGGGCAATAAGCGAGTTCATATGCATTCTGTTGCGGGCATGGTACATGCTGATTTTAGGTTACCTTGTTTAGACTACGATGATTTGATGGTTTTAACAATTCACTTGACTAAGAATGTACAAGAATTAGAAAAGATGTTTAGATTAGCTTGTTTTAATTTGTTTTCGCATAATCGCGATGACCATGCTAAAAACTTTTCTTTTGTTTTGAATGAACAAGGTGTGTGGGCTTTATCACCTGTTTATGACCTTACTTTTTCTAGTGGACCTGGTGGAGAACATAGTACGATGTATTTAGGTGAGGGTAAGCGACCAACGCAAGTGCATCTACAAAGACTAGGACAAAAGCATGGTATTAAAACGACAGAAATAATTATATCTGAGGTTAAATCAGCAATTGATAATTGGAGTAAATTTGCTATAAAATCCAATTTATCGGTGACGATGAGTAAGAATATTGAACAACATTTAAATGGATTGATAGAGTGAGATTAGCAGAAAGGGTGTTTTTTTGCAACTAGGGCGTTTTTTAATTAAACAGGCTAATTACAGCCGTAAACAGGTGTTGTGTCTTCTTGTTCAACAGCAGGTAAAGGTTGATGGTTTGGTGGTGACTGCTCGTGATGAGGTGGTGACGGAGTTTAATGAGATAACAATTGGTGAGGAGATTATTCAAGCCAAAAAAATAGCACATTATTATATGATGAATAAGGCACAGGGTATTTTAAGTGCAACTATTGATTTACAGCATAAGACGGTTATGGACATTATGCAACAAGCAGGTTATAACACGATAGATTTACATATAGCGGGGCGGTTGGATAGAAGTACAACGGGTTTAATTTTATTAACTAATGACGGAAAATGGTCTCGCCAAATTACGGAGCCTACTCATAAAATAGCAAAGGTATATTTGGTCACACTTGCTTATCCAATTTCCCCCGAAACACCGCAACAGTTTGTAAAGGGCATTTATTTTGCAACTGAAAATATAACTACTCAACCAGCACAAATTGAACAACTTGCATTATTAAAATATAGATTAACGATTTATGAAGGTAAATATCATCAAGTTAAGCGAATGTTCGCCGCCGTTGGGAATAGGGTGGTAAGCTTGCATCGAGAGTCGGTAGGGAAATATCACCTGCCCCAAAAAACAGTGGCAGGTGATATTTATAAGATTGAATGACCTAGTTAGTAAAAGGAAACCGTTTACATATATCCATTTTGCATCATTCTTTGCATTTCAATATTATCGCCAGTTATTTTGTGCTGTAATTTATGAGAATAACGCATAATAGAACGCATTACATCATAAATTAGCTTCGGGTTGTCTAATAATTTAGCTTCAAAATCATCTTTTGATAGATAAAGAACGGCGGCAGATTTACGAGCAGATAAGCGCATTGAGTGTGCTTCATCATCAAGGAAACTCAATTCTCCAATCATAGCGCCTTTCTTAACTGTTGCAATATGAATAGCTTTAGCTGTTGTGCCGGAGTCTTTATATATATCTAGTTTTCCATCAATAAGGATATATAAATTACCGTCCTTGCTTCCGGCTTCAAAAAGTACCTCTTCAGCACTTAGTTCTTTATGTTTTATAATATCTGAAAGTTGTTTACATTCTTCTAATGTTAACTCTTCTCCAAGCACAGATTCTTTTATTAGTTGAGCATTTGCTTCTAATGACATCTTTTTCTCTTTTATTGTTTTGTTTTGTTAGTTTAACCTTTTAAAAGGTTCTTTATTTATTTATTTAGCAATCAACCTGAAATCATACTCCTTTTTTATAAAAAAGCATTAAAAACTAGTGGCTAGTCTTATTTTTAAAAAACAAATAGGTGGCAACTTTAATCTTTGTTTTCAAACAGTTCGTTTTGAAGGTTTTGATCTGCTTATCATTGATTGCTTAAAGAAAAAATTAATAACCGATAATTATTTTTTACTGGCATAATTGAAAAGGTGTAACCACTCCAAAGTGATTAAATTAGTAAAAAATCAACTCATATTCTGATAGAATTAAGTCAAGTAATTAACTCAATCGTAGATAATATAATGACCCAAAACTGGGTATGGATGAGCCAAACTTGGCTAAATTTTTCCATTGATAACGAACGCCTTAACCAGTGCTATTCGTGTTGTCTCCCCGCTTGTGAAATTAGCTAATGAATTAGAACCAGCAAAACTTAATGAATTTGAAAGTCAAATAGTTTTAGATGAGACACTCTCAACATCTAAAATTGAAAAAGAATACTTAGATCGAGATTCAGTAAGATCAAGCATTGCGAATCACTTAGGAATACCTAATGCGAAACCTGGTGATAAACGCTATAAATCCTTTACCGAAATTTATTTTGAATCCATTCGTACCGCCCAACAAAAGTTTACAGAAACCCAGTTAAAGAAATGGCATAAAATGCTATTTATCGAAAATCCTGTATTAAGATCAGTTACCATTGGAGACTACCGAGACGATGAAATGAGCGTGGTTTCTGGACACTATGGTAGAAAAGAACATATCCACTTTACTGCACCCTGTTCTAATCGTAAATGCGTTCAAAAAGAAATGAACATGTTTCTTGACTGGTTAAACCAAGAAAACACTGATACTAGCTATATACGAGCTGCCATTGCTAAATTCTGGTTTGTGACCATTCATCCATTCGATGACGGCAATGGTCGTTTATCAAGAATAGTTGCTGAGCGTTGTTTAGCGGAAGCTGATAAAACAAATGTACGCCTGTATTCTATCTCTACAGAAATTGAGAAGAAAAAATCTGAATACTACAACTTGCTAGAAGAAAGTCAAAAAAGCAATGGAGACTTAACTGACTGGACGATATGGTTTATAAATCGTATTGAAGATGCCGCAAAAAATATCATGGTTCGTTTAGATAAAATTCGTCTCTCTACTAGGTTCTGGGACAAGTACCGCCATCATTCATTTAATAGCAGACAAAGAAAACTTCTAGTACGGCTTTTAGAAACAATGGATTTTAACGACGGTATCGCCAGAAGAAAATATAAAAATCTCGTCTCAACCTCAGATGCCACCGCGGCAAGAGACTTGCAAGAGTTAACTGAAATAAGAGCTTTAATAAGTGAAGGTAAAGGACGCTCAGTTAAATACTATATTTCTCCTATATGAACATAAATATGGCGTTTACATAAAATACGGGACAGGCTCATATAAAATTTACGACTAATAAAGTATTTAATGGGTTATCTCAATAGCAGAATATACAAGGATAAGGAAACACTCAACAACCGCCAATTATTTTTTACTGGCTAAAA
>CAYMAW010000109.1:0-4341 GCA_964388565.1 uncultured Piscirickettsiaceae bacterium
CGGAGATAGAAATCGGCATACCTTTCTTTAAAGGTAACTTTAACAATGCTTGCCAAGGATGAATACCAGACAAGTATGGGGTTTTAATATTAGCAACGCCAAAAGAGTTAATATTTATTATGTTATTTTTGGTTGTAAGGCTATATTCTGCTTCGCCTCCCTCAAACTCGCCTATTATTTTTCCTGTTGAATAAACCGAATTTTCTGTTATCTGTAACTTACCGTTTAAATTATCAATTTTTATTTTTTCAAGCAATTGTAAATTTACATTATTTAGCTTTACCTGCGCTTTTAGGGTTACGTCACGATGATTAAAACCGTAAATAGGTATCCACAATTTATTTAAAGAGAGCTTTACATTGCCTGATAAATCAACATTGTCTTTAATAAAATCGTCTATTTTTGCTAACTTTAACAATGGAGAGTCCTGTAAAAACTCAACCGCGTGTTGTGCTGTTGAACTAGCTTTACCTGAAATTTTTAGGGCTATATTAGAGCAATCTAAATTCGCAACACTTACTTGAACGCCACTAACATCTACATTTTTTAATGTCGCTTTTTTGGCTTTTATGATTAAATCATAAGGAGTAAAAATAACTTTTGCCGTAAGGTTCTTGACCGCAGGCCAATTAGGTTGAAATTTTAACTCTGCATTTTCTATCGTTGCTTCTGCATAAAATTTGCCCTTGCCTTTTTTAAAAGGGAAGTCTTGCATGTTGCCTTTTATTTCTAGTTTGGCATTAAGGTTGTTTCCTTTGACGAGTGCTTCTTTTAGCCAATGTTCTAAATTTTTCGTCATTAAAGAATAGGGTAAATACCGTTTAACTTCTCGTAAGCTATTCGGCTGTACCGTTAGCTCTAAATCCAAGCCTCCTTCAAAATCACCTTTTGCACCTAAAACAAGAGGAATTTTGTTTGCCTTCATTTTATTCTTTTTAATCTGCCATGTTGTTTGTTCAGAGCCAAGTATTAACGACAAGGGTTTGGCTAAACTAAAGTGTATTGGTTTTGCATGAATGTAGTTAACATATAAATCAAAACCTTTTTTAAAATTTAACGCGACATCATGACCTTTTTTAGATACTAAAAGATGCTTAAATTTAATGCCCGGTATTTTTCCTTGTTGAGAATAATAAAAACTTGGAACTTCTAGATTTAACGCTTCAACTTGAGCTGTTTCTAAATCAAAAGAAGCGACAATATCTTTTAAGATTAATTTTTGTATATTTTGCAAGCCATCTAAATAAGATAACGATTCTAAGCTTTTTAATAACGATTTATAAATAGGCTTAAGCGATAACAAATCAAATTCGGCTATAGATACCGACAATTTACTATTATTATCTAGCCCGACAAAAACGGGGGAAATGTTTTTTATGATTTTATGATCTAAACTTATGTTGCCCAGTTTAAACCCATAAAGTTTATCTTTTTTATTTTCCAAAAGCTTTAAATTGAACCCAATATTTTTTGGTAAATCAGGACTAACATATTTTTTAGCATGCTGATACCAACTTAGTTTTTGTATATTTGAGGATAAACTAAAATCTAATAATTTTCCTTTATAAAATTCAACATTCGCTTTACCAATTAAATTACCTCGCGGTAATTTTTTACTAATTTTCCCAGGTAAAAGTTGATATATATCGGTTAAATCAATAGGGTTAATTATTGATATATTCGCCTTTCCTGTTCCTTTATCCTTCTTAAAATTAGCTGAGAAAACGCCGTCATACTGTATTTCACTTTTCCCACCATTTTTAACAAATAGTTCTGCTTTCCCTGCAAATACAATTTTATTAGTAAAGCTTGCTTTAAATTCTTTAAGTTTTAATTGTAGTTTTTTAGTCGTAAATGAATGCACAGTTATATTTGATAATTCAACCGTTTCCCAAGTTTGTTTTAACCTTTTTAAAGAAATTGAGGACTGATTATTTTCAGATGAGAAATTTAAAAAAGGATCTTTCTTTAAATGAAAAATGGCAGCAGAAAGGTTAAGTTGGCTACCAAATTTAATACTAAGAAAAATAGGCGAGAAAATATTAAAGTCAAAAGCTAAATGTTCTACGCTTAGAAGAATATCTTGGCTATCTACCGAAAGAGAGTTTATATTAATTTTTAAAGAATCCCAAGATTGTTCAATATCTAGAGAATTCGCATCAACATGAATATCCGTTATACTTTCAACCACTGAAAAAAAACTTTTAGAATCATACTGAACCCATGTAATAAAAGATTTAACAATAATTAAATATAAAATAACAAGAAAGAATAAAAATAAAAATAACTGATAAATTCGTCGAATCATAAACTCATTCTTTAAGATATAACAACATCAAATTGTTCAGAAATATATGTTTTTTCAGCTTGAAAATTAACCTTTTTACCAAGAAAATCTTCTAAGTCTTGGCTCTGTGTAGATAATTCATCTTGAATATACTCAACGACGACATCGGCGGCAATAACACGATATTTTTTTGCTGTAAATTGTTTGCTCATACGCGTAATTTCTCTAAATATTTCAAATGAAACCGTTTCTGCTGTTTTGATAGTACCACGAGAGTGGCAAACATAACAAGGTTCACATAAAACTCGTTCTAAACTCTCTCGTGTTCTTTGGCGTGTCATTTCAATTAGCCCCAAGTCGGATATGCTACTCATAGTGGAATTTACACTATCTTTTGCTAGTGCCTTTTTCAATGAAAAACAAATGCTTTCTTTATGTTTTTCTTCCTCCATATCAATTAAATCTAGGATGATAATGCCCCCTAAATTTCTTAACCTTAACTGCCTCGCAACCTCTTTAGTTGCCTCAAGATTGGTTTTATAAATAGTTTTTTCTAAATCTTTAGTACCGACAAAACTACCCGTATTAACATCAATAGCGGTCATCGCTTCTGTTTGATCAAATATCAAATATCCACCTGATTTTAAATCAACTTTCCTTTCTAACGCGTGCTGTATTTCGTTTTCAACATTATATAAATCAAAAATAGGATTTTCAGCAGTATAGTGAATTAATTTATCTAGAATATCTTGCCTATATTGCATTGAGAATGAATACATTTTTTTAAATGTTTCTTTTGAATCGACGAGAAGTTCACTCTCTGAATTAACAGGTAAATCCCTCAAAACCTGTAAAAACAAAGGTAGGCCATCATAAACTAAACGAGAGGAACCGATATTTTTAGTTGTATCTTGTATTTCACCCCAAAGTTTTTCTAAATACAATATCTCCGCTCTTAGCTCTTCCATTCCAGCATTCTGTACAGTGGATCTTACAATAAAACCTTTGTCTATCCCTTCTTCTTTTACCAACTTTTTAACTAAACTTTTTAACCTGTTTCGTTCATCTAATTTCTTAACCTTTTTTGACACGCCTATCATTTTTTCAGTTGGTAAAAAAACCACTAAATTAGAAGCAATTGTAATCATCATCGTTAACCGAGCACCCTTAGAACTAATTTGTTCTTTAAGCACTTGTACAAGTATTTCTTGCCCTGGGCGAAGCAATTTACTAATATCGTCACTATCGCTATTTTCTTTATTTGAAGATTGATTACATATATCTGATACATGCAAAAAAGCCGTTTTTTCAAGCCCTATATTAATAAATGCCGCTTGCATACCTGGTAAAACTCGTTCAACCTTACCGTAATAAATATTACCAACTAAACCTTTTTTATTGTTTCGTTCAATCCAAATTTCTTCTAACGAATTATTTTTGACCCACGCAATCCTTGTTTCTGTAAGCGTACAATTAAACAATAGTTTCTCTTCACCTTTCATAAAATGCCGCTTTTATTAACAAATTATTTAATTCAAATAATGGCAAGCCCATTACACCTGAATAGCTTCCTTCTATTTTTTCAATAAACCTAGCCCCTAACCCTTGGATCGCATAAGAACCTGCTTTTCCTAGTGGCTCATTTGACAGCCAGTAGGTCTCTATTTCTAGTTCAGAAAGGTTTCTAAAACTAACCTGCGTGATACTTTTATCGAAATTAACTACCCCATCATGCACAATCGCTACGGCAGAAATAACAGTATGTGTTTTTCCCGATAATTGTGAGAGCATATTAAAAGCATCAAATTTATGCTTAGGTTTACCAAAGACTTTTTTCTCTAAAAGCACAATGGTATCTCCGCCGATAACATAAACATCCTCTCCTGATAGCTTATCGTAGCCTGCCATTGCTTTTTCTACTGCCATTCGAACCACGAAAGATTCAGGGCTTTCATTTGGCAAAGCCACCTCCTCAACGGGGGCAATAACAATTTCAGGAATAAGACCAATTTGAGCTAACAATTCTTTTCTTCTTGGTGAGCTAGAGGATAAAT
>CAYMAW010000110.1:0-4316 GCA_964388565.1 uncultured Piscirickettsiaceae bacterium
CGTTGATGTTGAAAAAGTGTTAACGGAAGTGGCAGGAACAAAAGTAGAAATTTCGGATGAATTTATTAAGGGTAATAAAGATCTTATCGGTATTAATGATTTCTTTGTTTTAGGGGCGGATGATTCAGCAGTTGCACGAGGACAATTAAAAGGTATATTAGATAAACTTGGCGTTGCAAATAAAATATTGCACAATGGACAGCAAGCCTTAGATTTCTTAGAAAAATGGGCAGTTGATTTTGATAAAGGGTTAAATGCACGAGTCAGTAAAAGAGTCTTAATGGTGATTTCTGATATTGAAATGCCTGAAATGGATGGTTATATGCTGACTAAAAATATCAGAAAAGATCCAAGATTGTCAGATCTATATGTTGTTTTAAGCTCATCTTTAAGTGGTGGTTTTAATGATACTTTAACATTAAAAGTAGGGGCTGATCGTTTCTTATCAAAGTGGAACCCAGAAGAACTAGGTCGAGTGATTGTCGATAGGGTAAAAATCGCGAATGCAACTTCAGATGAAGAAGAAAAATCGGCGTAATTTATAATTTTATGAGATATCAAACTGCTTTTTTATCCATTGTTTTATTTTGGCTTACCATTTTTAATGCCACAGTGGTATATGCGAAAGATATTTACCCTAAAACATGTCAAACGGTGCAAGGAGTAGCCTCGCTTAAAGGCGTTTCTGAGCAATTTGCTCGTCGTATGGCGATTAGAGATGCTTTAAAAAATGCAAGCCTGCAAAATAATGTAAAAGTAAGTTCAGATCAGCAGTTAAATAATTTCGTTTTAGAAAAAGATATTACTCGTTTTTCTTCCCAATCTAGGGTATCTAGTTTTAAAGTCTTAAAAGAGGGCGTTAAAAAATTAAGTTTTGATCAGCAGTTTGATCATTCGGGTATGCCGACTGAAAATAAAAAACCATTAAATTATCAGGTAACTTTGAATGTTTGCTTAACCGAAGACCCTTCTATATGTGGTAATTCCCTCGGTAATTATCTTCAGCCTAAACTAGCGGTCGCACAAGTATTATTGACAGACGCGTATGCTGCTAGAGATATCGCTAATTTAAGGTCAGGTTATCAACTGGCTTTAAAAAGTCATTTAGAAAAACAAGGTTATAAAAATATTGAGCTTTTACATTCAGGTACACATTTACAAGATGCAGAGCAAATTTTATCGCCTAATCTATCAAAAGCCGTCTTAGATCCTATTCGAAATCAAACTGGATCCCAATATTTGTTATTAAGTGTGATAGGTTCTGTTACTAGACATAATGAATCTAATAAAGCGTGGAATAGTGTGAAGTCCTTTTATAATCATTCGGTCGATCCGAATGCTCGTTACATTGAAGTAGAAAATTTTGTTGTTGATTTAGTTAGCAGACAAGTTGTGTTTCAACAAAAACGAGGGTTTGATGTTAAGGGTAAAGTGACAGTCGGGCGTGATCGACCTTTTGGAACAAACGCTTTTTATGCAACGGACACAGGTATAGTTTTTCATGCGTTGCTTAAACAGACAAGCGGTGATTTATTTCAACATTTAAAATGTAAACCCTTAAAATCACAAATAATTGATTCCAGAGATGGGGAATATATGTTGCTTCTTTCTTCTGAATCAGGCGTTAAAGTAGGTGATGAAATGACTACTTATCATAAGTTTGGTCGTCCTGTTACTTATGGTGGGGTAAATCTTGGTTTTGATTCAAAGCCGGCAGGATTTTTAAAAATTATTCGTACACACTCAAAGTTTTCCGTAGCTGAATTAATTACTAAAGATGGTCTTGTTCAAGTAGGGGATGAAGTTCTTTCTTGGTAAAAAATAATTGGCAGTCG
Source organism: uncultured Piscirickettsiaceae bacterium (assembly GCA_964388565.1). GTDB lineage: Bacteria > Pseudomonadota > Gammaproteobacteria > Thiomicrospirales > Thiomicrospiraceae > Hydrogenovibrio. The sequence continues at coordinate 1,836 of CAYMAW010000110.1, forward strand.
CCCAGTTTTTCATAAATTCTTTTTTCAACTCCAATCTTTTGTAAAAATCAATAAGGCAATTATTGCCTATACGCTAATTTATTTTTAAAATTCTATATTATTTTACTTTTTTGTTAAAGTTTTTACACTTTCAGCCGATATTCGTGCGTCTTCAAATTACTTTAGCTAATAAAGTTGTTTTTGGCATTCTGATTGCTTTGTGACTTGTAGTATTAATTTAATGAACGAGAAGTTAAACAATGGATTCAATTTTTGGAATACATGAGCATGCATTATCGGTTAGAAAAGAGCGAAATGCGATTTTAGCGAATAATCTAGCTAATGCGAATACGCCAAACTTTAAAGCAAGGGATTTGGACTGGCGAAAAGAAATGAGCTCTGCACAAGAAGGGTCGTCTCGTTCAAAATTTGATGCAAATATGATAAAAACAAATTCAAAGCATATTGATGGGTTTGCGGATTTTACTACCAGTAGTTTTTTGAAATATCGTGTCCCAACACAACCTTCTTTAGATGGTAATACGGTTGAAACTCATATTGAAAAAGCAAAATTTATGGAAAATTCCATGCAATATCAAGCAACACTGCAAATGCTAAACGCTAAAATTAGTGGCATTCGTGGTGCATTAACAGGTAAATAAAAGGTAAATTATGGCTGTATTTCCAACATTAGATATTTCAGCGTCAGGCATGCATGCACAAACTGTAAGGTTAAATAGCATTGCCTCTAATATAGCCAATGTTAATAGTGTCAGTTCAAATTCAGAAGATACTTACCGCTCTAAACAACCTGTTTTTAAGACCATAATGGATGATGTTCGTGGAGATGTAGCTGGCGTGAAAGTTCATGAAGTTGTTGAAAGCCAAGAGCCGTTAAAAATGGAATATAACCCAAATCATCCAATGGCAAATCAAGATGGTTATATATTTAAACCAAATGTAAATGTAGTTGAAGAAATGGCAAATATGTTAGATGCCTCTAGGGCTTATGAAACCAATATTGAAGTGATGAATACAACAAAACAGTTATTACTCAGAACGATTCAGTTAGGAAAAAATTAGGAGAAAATTATGGCAATTGGAGGAATAAATAGTGCAGAATTTGTATCTAAATTAGAAAAAAATGGCAATCCATCTGCTTTTGCACCTAGTGCTCAATTGGGCCAGGCAGATTTCTTACTTTTGTTAACGACTCAATTGCGTAATCAGGATCCGAGTAAACCAGTTGATCCTGCTAATTTTGTTTCTGACTTAACTGAAATGAGCCAGTTAGAGTCGACTAATAATATGAATACATCTATTGCCGCTATGGTTGCAGGTTTTCAGTCGTTGCAAACCATGCAAGCGTCTTCTTTAATAGGACGAAAAGTACAAGTTGAAGGAAGCGAAATTAGCCATTCATTAGGTCAAGAAACACATTTTAAACTGAGTTTAGATAAGCCATTATCTGATGTTAAGGTTGTTATTTCTGATTCTGATGGAGTGGTTAATGAACTCGATATTGGAAACTTGTCGTCGGGAGACGAGCTAGTTTCTTGGGATGGAAAAGATAGTTCTGATATCCAAAAAGGAACGGGGCAATATACGATTACTGTATTTGGCATTGATGAGAATGGAGGGAAGCAATCTATTAACACGATTGTCCCTTCACAGGTAAATGCGGTGTCAATTGATACCGATGGAACAACAATCTTAACGCTTGCAACGGGTGAAAAAGTTGCAATGAGTTCGGTGAGAGAAATTAGCCTGTAATTTGAGGTTAAAAATTAATTTTTAAAGGGGAAAAATCATGGCTTCATTTGATTTAAATGCACTAAGTGGTATTAATGCCGCATCTAATGGTTTAACAGCTATTTCTAATAATTTGGCAAACTCGCAAACAGTGGGCTTTAAAAGTACTAGAGCAGAGTTTGCAGACCTATTTTCAGGCTCGCAAAATTCGTCTGGTAATGGTGTTAGAGTGGGGGCTTATACCCAAGATTTTGGGGAAGGAACAATTAATGGAACGGGTCGAGATTTAGACTTTGCTATTAATGGTGAAGGTTTCTTTGTTTTAGAAGACAAGGCAGGAAAGTACCCTAATCTTTATACCCGTAATGGCTCGTTTAAATTAGATAAAGAAGGGTTGATTACTGATCAAACTGGAAATAAATTACAAGGATATTTGTTGAACCAACAAGTGTCAACAGAAAAAGTGCCCGTTTTTGAAACGACATTAAACTCTATTAATCTTGATTCTTTAAATAGGTTACCAAAAGCTACCGATGAAATGTCTTATGATATTAATTTAAATGGTGAAGCAGCCCCTAATCTTGATACTAATAATGCAGGTGTGGCGGATCCAACAGCGATTGGTCGTGCTAACTTATTAAGGTTAACTAATTTTGAAGACGCTAATAATGCTGAGAATGATGGTTACACAGGATCCGTTGATTTTTCAATTTCTAAAGGGATACACGATTCTTTAGGTGGAGAGCATAG
>CAYMAW010000111.1:0-4313 GCA_964388565.1 uncultured Piscirickettsiaceae bacterium
TTATTAAACCCTCTATTGCGGACTTACCGCCTTATTTACAACAATTACAAGGCTTATTAGATGAGCTGGATAAGCAATTTGAAGACGCCCAAGGTGTATTAAATGAGTTTGTTTCTAGTGTAACCATGTCTAAATTTCCTGATCAAGGAAAAGATCCAACTTGGTTAGATAGAATTAAAATTTTCCATGATCAACTTTTTAGCAAAATGGGTGAAAATTTTGAAACGCAAGAAGTGGTTGAGTCGGAACTTAATAACTGATAAAACAGATAAGCTATAAATAAATTATTTGAAATGTAATAAAATATTCCTTATTAGGTCTAGTAAATATAGGACTTTAGTTTTTTCTTTTTTTTATCCGCCTATCCTTTGGCTTTGTATTTTATTTATACCGCTTCTAATCATTGGTGTAGTTGATCTTTATCAAAAGCAACATTCTATTTTACGCCTTTATCCTGTAATTGGGCATTTTCGTTTTTTCTTTGAGTCTATTCGTCCAGAAATACAACAATATTTTGTAGAAAATGACACTAATGGCACACCAATTAGCCGAGAATTTAGATCACTTATTTATCAGCGTTCAAAAGGTGAACGAGATACGCGCGCTTTTGGTACGCAATTTGATGTGTATAGAGTTGGGTAGGCGTTTTTTGGTTGGGAGCATCTGGGGCGAATGGCTAAGGGTACTTTTATTTAAAGCAAAGTTTTACGACATCATTAAAATGTTTCGCAAAATGTACACTTATTCCTTCTTGTAGATAATCGGCTAGTTCATCAAAGTCTTTGCGGTTTTCCTCTGGTAGTATTAAGGTTTTTATGCCGATTCTTTTGGCGGCGATTAGTTTTTCTTTAATGCCTCCTACTGGTAATACTATTCCCGTTAAACTTAGTTCACCTGTCATGGCTAATGATTGTTTTAGAATTTCATTTTTTGCTAGCGATAATAAAGCGGTCGCCATGGCTACACCTGCACTAGGTCCATCTTTAGGGGTTGCTCCGTCAGGAACATGTAAGTGTATAAAGGCTTTGTCAAACAGTTTACTATCCAGTTTAAATTGTTTGAGATTGGCGGTAATGTAGCTGTATGCGATACCTGCGGATTCTTTCATCACATCGCCCAATTGCCCTGAAAGTTTAAAACCTCTTTCACTTTCATGCACTTTGCTAGCTTCTATGGTTAGGGTTGCACCGCCCATTGAAGTCCATGCTAGCCCTGTAACCGTTCCGATTTGTTGATTTATTTTTTCAGGGGTGAAGATTGCTTGCCCTAATAATTTTTCTAAATCTTTTACATTAACGGTCGCTTTGTCAATATCTTCGGTTACAAACTTAACAGCGAGTTTACGAATTATTTTTGCGAGTTGTTTTTTTAAATTCCGCACACCAGCTTCTCGTGCATAACCATTAATAACTTGTTTTAGTGTTGCGGAGCTAAATTTAATTTGCCCTTTTTTAAAGCCTGCATCGGTTAGTAAAGAGGGTAAAAGATGGCGTTTGGCTATTTGTATTTTTTCTTCGGTAATGTAGCCGGATAGTCGAATCACTTCCATTCGGTCAAGTAGTGGGGCAGGGATGGTGTCAAGTGAATTGGCGGTACAAATAAAAACTGTTTTTGATAAATCAAATCGTGCATCAATGTAATGATCCATGAAGTCATGGTTTTGTTCAGGGTCAAGTACTTCTAATAGTGCTGACGCAGGGTCGCCTTGATAAGATGAACCTATCTTGTCGATTTCATCTAACATGATGACTGGGTTAGCCGTTTGAGTGTCTTTTAAGGCTTGAATAAATTTACCGGGCATTGCACCAATATAGGTGCGTCGGTGTCCTTTTATTTCAGCTTCATCACGCATTCCGCCTACCGAAAACCGGTAGAATTTTCTGCCCATTGTGTCAGCAATAGATTTACCAATAGAGGTTTTACCAACACCAGGTGGGCCGACTAGGCAAATAATCGAGCCTGAAATTTCACCTTTTAATGCCCCAACTGCTAAAAATTCTAATATTCTATCTTTAACATCTTCAAGCCCATCATGCCCTTTGTCTAGAATTTTCTTCGCGCGTTTTAGGTTGTATTTATCTTTTGAAAATTTTTGCCAAGGCAGTTGAGTCATCCAGTCTAGCCAGTTTCTTGAAATGGCATATTCTGGTGATTGAGGGTCAAGTATTGATAGTTTTTCTAGCTCTTCATCGGTTTTTTGGACGGCTTCATCACTAAGTGTTAGGTTTTTGATGCGTTTTTTAAATTTGTCAATATCAATGTTATGATCATCTTTAAGCATGCCTAATTCAGCTTGAATTTCTTTTAGCTGTTGGCGTAAAAAATAATCATGTTGTTGGTTACTTATTTTGTCGTCTGTTGTTTCACGAATTTTAAATTGCAGTTTAGTTGCTTTTAGTTCATGCTCAAACAGTTCTTGCACTTTTTTTAATCGTTCGGTAATCGAGAGGGTATCTAAAATATCTTGCAGTTTTTCACTTTTAGAGGTGGTTAGGCTTGCCGCAAAATCTGATAATTGTTTGGCATCAGTGGCACTGTAACGACTTAAAAAATATTTTAATTCTTCGCTATATAAAGGGTTTAAGGGTAGTAATTCTTTAAAACCATTCATTATAGCTAGGGCATAGGCTTTAATTTCAAGTTCTTTTTCTGGTTCATCTATGTCTTTAGGGTAGCTAACAACGGCTTGAAAAGGCTCTTTTTCGGATAGCCAGCTGTCAATTTTAAAGCGACAAATGCCTTCTGCAACTAGCTGAATATAGTCTTTTTTGAATTTATGGTCATGAATACGGATAATTGTTCCGGTTTTACTAAAATCTTTAGGCTTTGCTTTTTTTTGGTCGTCGCTTGTAACAAAAATAATGCCGATATGATTTTGTTTACTTTTAAGTACCTTACGAATTGTTTTTTCCCACAAATCTTTACTTAGCATGATAGGTAAGGTTTGCCCAGGGAAGAAGGGGCGATCTTTGACGGGCAGTAGGAATAGCTGTTCAGGCAGTTCATTTTTATCTTTCATTAGTCTTGAAATGCTTGCTTCTATTTTTTTTGCGAGTTGCTGTTTTTCAGATACCGCTTCACCATTAATAAAAATTTCAACTTCTTCTGCTAGTTCAATTATTTCTTCAAAGTCATCAAACTCAAATTCTTTGCTTTTATCAGTCATTCGCTTTACTATTCAGTTAAATATATAACTATTTAAATAATGACAAAATTGAATTTTTCAAGGGTGAAAAAAATGAATAAGGCAAAAATAGGTTTTATTACGGTTTCAGATAGAGCAAGTCGTGGTGAATATGAAGATTTAGGTGGTCCTGCTATGCAAGAATGGGTAGGCAAAGCGTTAAGTTGTGACTGGGAAGCGGTGGCAGAGGTGATTGCAGATGAACAAATCCTTATCGAACAAGCTATTAAAAAAATGGCAGATGAGCAGGGGTGTAGTTTGATTGTGACAACGGGTGGGACGGGGCCAGCAAAACGAGATGTAACGCCTGAGGCAACGGCAAATGTTTGCGATAAAATCTTAGATGGCTTTGCCGAGCAAATGCGTGCGGTATCGTTAAAATATGTGCCAACGGCAATTCTATCAAGACAAATTGCAGGTACGCGTGGGTCATGTTTGATTATTAATTTACCAGGTAAGCCGTCTGCAATAGGCGAGTGTTTGGAAGCGGTATTTCCTGCCGTGCCTTATTGTATTGATTTAATTGAAGGCGCGTATTTAGAAACGAATGAAGACTTTATTAAGGCATTTAGACCAAAGCATGCGATAAAGAAGAAGTAAGTAGAGTTATAAAAAATGCCAGGGGCATGGTGTTGATTAATTTTAGGCATAAAAAAACCGCTTTCTAAAATTAGAAAACGGTTTTTTTTAAGAACGAACTAACGAACTAAGATTTTATTTTGTGAAATCAGGATAAGCTTCCATTCCACATTCAGATTGATCTGAACCTTCGAATTCTTCTTCTTCTGAAATTCTGATACCCATTATCTTTTTGAGAATGAACCAAACAATGAAGCTTGTTCCAAATACCCAGCCAAAGATAACTCCGATACCTGTTAATTGAGCCATGATTGTTGCATCAGGGTTTGTGAAGGTAACGGCTAATAAGCCGAATATACCTACGATACCATGTACAGAAATCGCTCCAACAGGATCATCAATTTTAAATTTAGCATCTAAAGTCAAGATTGCAAAGACTACGATAATACCACCAGCAAGACCGATTAAGGTTGCTTCTAATGCAGTCGGTGTTAAAGGTTCTGCTGTAATTGCAACTAAACCTGCTAAGGCACCGTTTAACATCATTGTT
>CAYMAW010000112.1:0-4290 GCA_964388565.1 uncultured Piscirickettsiaceae bacterium
TCACTCCCTATTTTTTAAACTTCGATGCCATAACGTGGTGAAACTGAACACTTAACATTATTACCTAAATTAGCAGGTATCCTTTGTGTAGAAGGAGCAGAAGGCAATGCACTTATTAATGCTAACGCCCCTTCTGCCTGCACATCTATCGCTTTTTTTAGCATAGATATACCAACCTGTTCATGTGTTTGTGACTGTTTCATATTAACAGCCATACTTACGGCTTGTTCGGGTGAAATATTCATAATACGACCTTTCTTTAAAAAACTTTTTTACTTATCTAATAACTTAAACGGCAGTAAGTCAAAAAACTTTAGTTATCTTGATACAATAACCACATATATATAAAGCTGATACTATCATGACATTTGACGAACTTGAACTAGACCCTGAATTACTTTCTGCCATTGAAGAAAATCACTTCAATAAACCCACCCCTGTACAAATAGAAACGATTCCGTGGATGTTAATGAAGCGAGATGTGCTAGCAGGTGCGGCAACAGGAACGGGTAAAACTGCCGCATTTGTTTTGCCTGCATTACAGTTTTTACGAGATGAGCCAAAACGCAGCAACCTTCCAAGAGTGCTTATTCTTGCTCCAACTAGGGAATTAGCGTTTCAAACGCATAAAGTTGTTAAACAATTAGGAACTTATTGTCATTTTAAAAGCCAAGTTATTACGGGCGGTTTTTCGTCTGATAAGCAAATAGAAAACTTACAAGAGCCGATTGATATTCTTGTGGCGACACCAGGGCGATTATTAAACATTATGGCGAAAGAATTTATTGATTTGTCAAATATTGAAATGTTAATTATTGATGAAGCCGATAGAATGCTAGACATGGGGCAAGGCCCTGATGTTAATGCATTACTTGAGGCAATCCCTGCCGATTTTCAGGCAGCTTGCTTTTCGGCAACCTTATCAGGTTCTGGTGTTGAAAAATTCGCCGAAAATATTTTAGATGATCCTGCTATTATTCAAATAGATGCACCCAATCAACAATCATCTCAAGTACAGCAACAAATCTATTTTGCAGATGATAAAACCCACAAGCAAGCATTGTTAAAATCCCTTATTGAAGACGAAAGTTGCAAAAGTGCAATCGTGTTTTGTAATAAAAAGGACAAGTCAAACGAGGTCGATGACTGGTTGCAGGCACAGGGTATTTTAAGTACGGTGCTACATGGCGATATGATTCAGGCAAAACGACTAGAAAGAAGTAAAAAATTCACCAGCGGAAGAGTAAAAGTTTTGGTTGCCACCGATGTGGCTTCTCGTGGGTTGGATATGCTAAATATTACTCATGTTATCAACTACGACCTTCCCCATCGTGGCGACATTTATATTCACCGAATAGGTCGAACAGGAAGGGGGCAACAAGTTGGCGTTGCTTACAGTATTGTTGAGGCACACGATGTTGAGCATTTAAAACGCATCGAATATCACATGAAAAATAAATTACCTATCGCTAAACTAGAGGGCTTAGAAGCAAAATCAATAATAGCAAAAACAGGAAAATCAGCACAAATTAAAAAGACTAAGAAAAAACCACATAAAAAGAAATTAGCTAAAAAAGCGGCTAAAAAATCAGTTAAAAAAGCAACTAAAAAGCCTAAAGATTAAATTGAGTGGGCTATTCTACCTGCCCCTGGCAATTTTTAGGTTATTCAGAGTGTCTCCTTAAGGTCAACCAGCATACCTCACATTCTCCACTTGCGGTTGCAAAATAAGCAGACTGCTCTGAAATAGTCACAGACATTTCCATCGTCCTTTCGACCATTGTGGCTAATTTTTTAATTTGTGAATTATCAATTTGATAAAATTCTGCATTTAATTTTGCAAACTTAGCTTGTCCCTGCTCCCACCACACATCTGACTTACTATTAAAGCTGTAAACTTTGGTTTGTATAGCTTGGCGTGTTGCTTTTTTTACTCTATCTTCATTCGGTTCGCCAAGATCTATCCATAATAAAATTTGATCATCTAAACTTTTCGCCCAAATATCCGCTTCCTCGCTATCACTTAGCCCTTTGGTAAAGGTTAAAAATTCTTGCCAATTTAAACAATAAGCAAGCAATCTTGCCATCATCCTTTCTAAACTTTCTGACGGGTGCTTTGCTATTGTCAAATTAAGAAAATCATAAACATCACGATTCATATCTGACAATGAAACTTTAAACTTGTAAATCGTTGGTTTTATTGCCATACTACCCTGTATTATTTTGTGTTATATTAATCAGATTATTTTTACTAAAGAACTTTCATGAAAAAAAACATTTACTTGTTTATTTTACTCTTTATTAGTAGTTGTAGTGAAACTCCAATTCAAAATAAACCAACAACCGCCGTTAAAATAAAACACAGTAAACCTAAACTAAAATTAACCTTTCAAGATGGCGTTAATGCTTACAACAATAAAGATTATACAACTGCATTTAATGCTTGGATTAGCTTTGCAAAGCAAGGTAATGCTGACGCTCAACTAAGAGTGGGAGTATGATTGAAGCTGGTCAAGGCGTTCCCAGAAACACAAGAAAAGCTATCTACTGGTTTAAAAAATCTGAAAAACAAGGGGATCCGAAGGCTCAATCCATCATATCCATCCTATATAAGGACGGCTATGATATTTATAACAATGGCAAACAAGCCTTTTATTGGCAAGAAAAACATGCCAAACTAGGCAATGCTATCGCCCAATACAATGTTGGGAATATGTTTAAAGAAGGATTTATTACTAAAAAAAACTATCCAAAATCTTTTTACTGGTTTAAAAATCGGCTAAACAAGGTAATCAACTGTCTCAACTTGAAATAGCTAACATGTACACTAATGGAAAAGGCATAGACAAAAGTTTTTCAAAATATCTTTATTGGCTAACTAAATCAGCAGAGCAATCTAACCCTTTAGCTCAAACCAAGCTAGCCAATATATTTTATTATGGAAAAAACAATATTAAAAGAAACCACAAAAAAGCCGTTTTTTGGTCTAAAAAAGCAGCTAACAATGGCTCTCATGCAGCACAATATATTTTAGGAAAACTCTACCATCAAGGAAAAGGGGTCAAAAGAAACCTAGACAAAGCAAAGTTTTGGATTAAAAGTTCTTATTCTGGCAAGGATTTCATAACCAAAGAAAAATCCTTACGCTACTGGAATAAACATTTAAAGCAAGATTCAATCTAAATTTAATCAGCTCTTGTTCAATTATAGGCTATACAGGTTTACTTTTAATATAACAGTCCTACCCCGCAAAAAGCATCCTAGAAACCCTCAGCCCCTTATTAACACCAACATGCTTCATTCCATTCTGACCACCAATAGCATCACCAAATTTTGACAATAACCGACCATCTTGAAAAGCTTCTACAATCGAATTATCAATTTTTAACCTATCCATTACAGACGGAACAACAGATTCAATAAAACCATTTTTATTAGGATGAACAGCACGCCCCATATAATCTACAAACTCAAGATAATCATTAAATTCAAAAGGGACAGAAAGACTTGAACCTGCTGAATAGAAAGGCATCAAACCACTAAACGGTAAAACTTTTAAACGACCTAGAAACTGATTCACTACCTTATCGTTTCCTTTTAAACCGCCCTCTACTTCTTCATTGTTATCAAGATTTTCTTCATCTACAACAACTGCTTGAAATTTTTCATAACGCCCCTCTAATCGGCGTTGAATAGAAGTAAAATCAGAAGAGGGTAAATCTTCAGCAATCCCTGCGCGAATTGGGTTTAAATCAACATAAGCCATCACCGTCATCAAAGCTGATTCATCCATAATCGCTTGACTTTTAAAACGCCCTTCCCAAAAACGCCCCTTAACATCATCTTCTTTATTTGCCATACGGGCAATCGACTCATTCAGCACACGCATAAACCAAGATATATCAAACAAACGAGAACGATAAACCTCAGCCGTTTCAGCAATCGACTTAATCAAATAATCAGGCACAACCCCACCCTGCTCTTTCAACTCCAAATACTGCCTAACCAAAATAGTGCTAGAAAACATTTCAGTCCACTTCAATAATACTTCATCATCAGACAGTTCCATCGCAAATGCCTTATCAACATGAAGCACAAGGTGATAATGATTATTCATAATTGCAAAAGCAGCCACATCAACACAAAAAACAGAAGCCAACTGCATAATTCGCTCCTCAATCCACTGACGACGATGCTCATAACTAACCCCTGTATAAGAATCTACCCCACACAAAAAAGCACGACGAACACAACGATTAACAACATGATACCAAGGAGTATCAACAATAG
>CAYMAW010000113.1:0-4287 GCA_964388565.1 uncultured Piscirickettsiaceae bacterium
CTAGAGGGCGTAATTTACATAAGTCGGCACAAATAATTCAAACAGAATATTATGGGAAGTTCCCACAAATATTTGATGATATTATTGCTTTACCAGGTATAGGGAAATCAACGGCGGGGGCGATAATGTCTATTGCTCTAAAACAGAGAATGCCAATTTTAGATGGCAATGTTAAAAGGGTGCTTTGCCGATTTGATGCGGTTACTTCTTGGTCGGGTAATAAGAAAACTGAAAAAGTTTTGTGGGATAGGGCGGATGAATTTACCCCACAAGAGCGTTTTGATGACTATACTCAAGCAATTATGGATTTAGGTGCAACGCTTTGTACTAGAAGCAAACCTAAATGTGATGTTTGTCCCGTAGAAGCGGACTGTGATGCTAAGAAAATGGATAAAGTCATTCAGTTTCCTTATTCAAATCCTAAAAAAATAATACCAACGAAAGAAAAGTTTTTTTTAATTCTTGTAACAGAGGCGTTTCAAGTTGCTTTGGTTAAACGACCCGAAAAAGGCATTTGGGGTGGGTTATGGAGTTTACCTGAATTTGATTCTGTGCAAGAAATAGATTTATTTTTAGATGGAAATGAAATGGTCGCCACTTTAAAAGAGCAAGCCGTAATTAAACATACTTTTTCACACTATCACTTACGAATGAAACCAATGATGGGGCTTGTGAGAAAGCAAGAAATAGTGGGTGTTAAGTGGTTTTCCTTACCCTGCGAAGAATTGGGTTTGCCCGCTCCCATTAGAAAAATAGTAGAGAATTTATAGTAAGTTACGAGATGTTTTGTTTTTGAATAGGGATACTATTACTGGTATGCGAAACATTGTTTTGTTTGCCGTCTTTAAAATAAACCATCTTTGGCTTAAATAATTTAGCTTCAGCTTCATTCATAGATGCATAGGTTGCGATAATTAATAGGTCATTAGGGTGTGCCTTGTGAGCCGCCGCACCATTAATTGAGATAATGCCACTGTTTTCTTTTGCACGAATTGCATAGGTAGTGAATCGTTCACCATTAGTGATATTATAAATTTGGATTTGTTCATACTCACGAATACCAGCAAGATCTAATAAAGATCCATCAATCGCACAAGAACCTTCATAATCTAGTTCTGCGTGAGTGGTGGTGACTCGGTGTAATTTTGATTTTAGCAGGGTAATTTGCATAATCTAAGTTCTTCCATATGAAACAATATTTTATATGTCGCATATTATATGGGAAATTATAACATTGTCCAATTTATAAGTTGTTCCCTAGTCCGATTGGACTAAGGTCGAAACATAAAGCCCTAATCCTATCTGCGGATTAGGGTAAAGCTTTAGTGTTGACATTAACCCGTGTTACGCATTCCTGCCGCAATGGCATTAATGCTATTTAGTAGTGGGCCAAGCCAAACCTCTCTTTCTTCTTCGGTCTTATTTTCATCTTTATAATGTTTTAAAATCGAAATTTGAATGTTATTAAGTGGTTCAAGATATGGCTCTCTTCTTTGTAGAGAAAGTGCTATTTGTGGTGTATCAGCCATTAAATATTCATTGTCGCTAATTTTTAAGTTTGCACTAACCGTTTTGGTGTGCTCTTCGGCAATCATGCCATAAATTTTATCGGCTATTTTTTTGTCTTGGTAGATAGCACTATAACCTTTGCCAATTGGTAGGTTGGTTTTGAACAGAGCCATTTGGATGTTGCTAACAAGCCCTCTAAAGAAAGGCCAGTTTTTGTACATTTCTTTTAGTAGCTTATCGTCTGTTTTCTTTATCCAGCTAGTCAGTGCGTCGCCTGTACCATACCAAGCAGGGAAGGTTAATCGAGCTTGTGCCCAACCAAATATCCACGGAATAGCACGGATAGAAGATTTAGACATGTTACCTTTTTTACGATGTGATGGACGAGAACCAATGTTCAATAAGCCAATTTCATTTACAGGGGTTGCACCGTAGAAGAAATCAAAGAAGCCTTTTGTGTCATCTGTTAACTCTCGGAAAGATGCTTCACCATCTTTTGCAAGTGTTTGCATGGCTTCTAGGTATTCAGGCTTGTCAGGAGTTTGTTTTTTAACTAATCCTTTTGAAGCTTTCATTAGCCCAGTTACACCTAAGGATAATTCATACATTGCGGTTTCAACATTACCGTATTTGAATGAAAGAACTTCGCCTTGTTCTGTAAATTTAATTTTTCCTCTAACAGTTCCAGTCGGTTGAGAAAGGATCGCGTTATGTGTCGGGCCGCCTCCTCGTCCAACTGTACCACCACGACCGTGGAATAATCGGCATTCAATGCCGTGTGAGTCAGCTAAAGCCATAATTTGTTGTTGTGCTTGATACAGTGTCCAAGATGATGATAAGTTACCACCATCTTTTGCAGAATCAGAGTAGCCAAGCATAATCTCTTGCAGGCCACCAGATGCTTCTAATAATGCTTTGTATGTTGGGTTTTCGAATAAAGCAGAAGTAACAGGTACGATATGTTCTAAATCGGTAATCGTCTCAAATAGTGGAGATACTCGAATATCACAGTAGGGTTTACCTGCATTGTAACCAGCTAAACCAACTTGATGAGCAAGGAATAATACTTCCATAATATGACTGGCTTCGTGAGTCATTGAAATAACATAGTTATTAAATGCTTTAGGGCTTATTTCGCCACGCATTTTTTTCATAACATGGAAAACTTCTAATACTTCATGGGTCATATCTTGTAAATCAAGATGTGAGGTATCAATGATGGTTGGAGCTGAAACTTGTTCTGCTAAACAGACTAGTTTTTCTTTTTCGCTTAGTTTGTTGTAATCAATCCCTAGGTGAGAAAGTAAGTCTGTTACGGCATCTGAATGCACATTTGATTCTTGGCGAATGTCTAAACGCATTAAATAAAAACCAAAGGTTTTAACTAAGCGAATTAAATCTTTTAAGTTTGAATCTGCAACATTTTGATCTCCATGATTACATAATGAGTTGTAAATCATTTCTAAATCTTGCAAGAACTCATCTTCTGATGAATAGGCAAAAACCGATTTTTTAGAAGGTGTACCATTTATTTGGTCTTCTACATACTTTAAGTTTTTTTGTAATCTACCACGCATTAATGTTAATAAACGGCGATAAGGCTCTGCCTTGTGTCTATCAGGGTGACGGTGGAATACGGTTTCTAAAAAATCGCTGTCAACAATAGTCGCCTTATTAATTACCTCCTGGCTAATGTCAGTGATATAAGACGATTGTGTTAATTGACCACTTAATTGGAATATTCGTTGTTCATATTCATATAGAACTGCACGCGTTTGCATTAATAAAGCATTAACAGTGGTTTGATGCGTTACAAATGGGTTTCCGTCTCTGTCGCCACCAATCCATGAGCCAAATGTTAAGAAATTAGGCGTTTCAATTTTATCATCGGGATAATGTCTAGCTAAGGCTCTTTCCATATAACGATAGACATTCGGAACCGCGGCAAATAATGATTGACGGAAGTGGTAAATACCGTTTCTAATCTCATCTTGTACGGTAGGTTTGTGGCGTCTTACTTCGTCGGTTTTCCATAATACTTGTAGTTGGTATTGAAGTTTTTTAATAACTTCTTCTTTAGCATAAGGGTTTTTATAGGCTTCGGCTTCATTGTACTCGTCAAGCGTTAAGAATATTTGACGAAGGTTGTCCATGACTGCACGGCGTTTTGATTCGGTTGGATGAGCGGTGAAAACGGGAATATATTCAAGGTTGTGAATAATTTTTTCAACTTCAGATGCAGACAAGCCTTCTTTTTTAAATTCACCGATGGTATTTAAAACAGATCCCATCCATTTTGGACCATCTGTTCTTAACTGACTTTGTCTTTCGTGAAATTGGTGCTCTTCTTCTGCTAAATTAACAAGGCTAAAGTAAAGGTTAAATGCTTTGATGATAAGACTTAATTGTTCTGGATTTTGCTCATCAATAAAACTTTGCAGTTCTTTTCTTAAACCAGTATCTTCTTTTTCATGAAGCTGAATATAACCTTGGCGTAACTTTTCAATGGCATCAAAAGTTGTTTTTCCTACTTGAGTTTTAATAACATCTCCCAGTAGAGCCCCTAATAATTTCACACGAGATCTTAGTTGCTTATCACGATGTTCTGCTGACGCCATTTTTTATCCTAAAATTGTAAATTTAATTGGAGATTATAACATTTTTATTTTAAGAATGTTATTTGCAGAATGTGAGCTTTGTACCTATAAAATATTTGTGCTAGATCCCCCCCCCAGGCGTTTTTTGCCGTGTGGAGGTTTTAGTTATATTTCTTGTACT
>CAYMAW010000114.1:0-4192 GCA_964388565.1 uncultured Piscirickettsiaceae bacterium
TACTAGGTGTAAAGGTCATACTAGAATTATTAGCATCAACATCACCAGCGATAAACTTTATGTCAACAGCGGCATTAAAGCCCTGTACAAAACCTGATACTCTAGCGGTAGTTGCTTGCGTACCAGACCTTAAGAATAATACCGCTTCCCCGTTAGTATCAGTATTTACAACAAGCGTCGTACCCGAAGTTGTGCCTGCTAAATCGGACAACAATAAACCATTATTCGTACTAAAACTAACGGGTTCATTATTCGCGCCGTTAACTAGAGCGGTTATTTTTACTAGACTTGTACCATCAGCAACCAATTGAGAATTGACACTAGATAAGCTAAGACTTTTTACATCATTATTCGGTACTGTTTGAGTTAGTATCGTAGTTAAATCTGAAAGACCTATAATGGTTACGGCTCCTGAACCAGCACGATTACCCGCTTGAATATTAAAACTGGCTCTCCCAAGAGTCGTTATTTCTGGATTAATAACAACACTTCCAACTGCACTTTCAAGCATAACGCTAGTGTTATCTGACACGAAATTTCCATAACTATCTTTTAAAACCACTCCCACTTGCGTAATACTGCTTCCATCAGCTGGAATTATTGCAGGGATTAGGTTGATGCTAGATTGTGCGGAATCGGCTTCGCCAGCGACTATTTGTATATTGGTACTGTCACTAAATCCTTCTGCAAAAACACTGACTTGTGCCGTACCAGTTTGGGTACTAGCATGTAGATATAAGACGGCTTCACCATTGCTATTGGTGGTTACTCTCTGAGCACTCACTACATCTGTTAGATTATTATGCAATGTGCCTTTAGAAGTGCTGAATGTGATTAATTTATCTCTAATAACTAGACCGTTACTATCTTTTACACTAGCCGTTAATTTAATACGGCTTGCACTACCTGCTACGACGGTTGCATTGGACTTACTTATTTTTAGGGAGTTTATATCATTACCCGAACCGTCTTCTTGATAGAGCTGTATTTCTAATACTTTTTGTAATCCATTAACAAACGCTGAAATCGTTGCTTTGCCAGAATCATTATCAGGATAAAACTTTAAAGTTACTTTCCCATCTATATCTGTTTCGGCGGTTGTTTTTTCAAGCCTTCCAAGACTTGCTTCAAATCTTATATTTGCAAAACGCAAAGGTTTTCCTGTTTCATCAAAAACTTTTGCTGTTAACACGGCATAAACGGAGGTATTACTACTCGTCTCGGTTAATGAATTAAGACTACTTGAAAATAACAATAAACTAGATTTTTCGCTAGTGTCTTGCTTACCACCACACGCTGTTAAACTTGCGACAAATACAAACACTAGTAAAAACTTAAATGTTGAACTTAATTGAATTTTCATATTTTTCATTCCACTCTATTTCCTGTCCAAAAACGCTTGTCCTAGCGTGCCACTGTCTATGTATTCTAACTCACTGCCCAAGGGTATTCCTTGGGCTAGCCTGGTTACTTTTATGTTTAGTTTTTCTGCCATTTTTTGTAGATAGTAAGCGGTTGCTTCCCCTTCTACTGTGGGGTTGGTTGCTAAGATTAGTTCTGATATTTTATTATCAGGATTTTCTAACCTTTTTTGTAGTTTTGGCAACCCTAATTCTTCGGAGCCTATTCCATCAATCGGCGACAAATGCCCCATTAGGATAAAATATAACCCTTTATAAATACCTGATTGTTCAATCGAAATTACATCTGTGGGTGATTCTACCACACATAACATTTCTTGTTTTCTAGAGTTAGAGTGACATAGATCACATATTTCATGTTCTGTTAAATCTTGACATTGCTTACAATGCTTTATGTTTTTCAATGCGTTATCTAAGCTAGATACCAACTCACCGCCACCTTGCTTATTTTTTTCTAACAAATAATAAGCCATTCTTTGGGCAGATTTATTACCCACACCTGGTAAAACCTTAAAAGCATTGATTAGCTCAACGATTAGTTTACTTTGATTCATCTTTTCACCAAAAATTGCCAGGGGCAGGTATATATTTATTTAAAAAGGCATTTTCATGCCATCTGGTAGATTCATTCCTGCGGTAAGCCCACCCATTTTTTCTTGTGATACGCTTTCTAGATTTCGTGCAGCACTATTTACTGCGGCGGCAAAAAGGTCTTCTAACATTTCTTTGTCGCCCATTAGGCTATCGTCAATTTCTACTTTGGTTAATTCATGTCTGCCTGTCATGGTGACTTTTACCATACCACCGCCGGCTTCGCCTTTTACTTCCATATTAGAGATTTCTTCTTGCGCTGTTTGCATGTTTTTTTGCATTTCTTGCGCTTGTTTCATCATATTGCCTAAACCGCCTTTTCCACCAAACATAGCTTTTCCTTTTTTTGTTATTTTGGACGAATGGAAGCGTCAATTACTTCCATATTTAATATTTCTTCAAAATACTTAACTTGTGGGTCATTATAAATACTTTCTTTCGCCATTTTTTTTCTATTTTCTACTTCATTTGCTTTTATTTTATTGGGCGTTAAATATCCCTGCTTAGTTTCAATAAAACTCAACTCAAGTTTTAGCTTTGTTTCAACTATTTGTTGTAACTTTTCAACGGCAACTTTGTTAACTTCTGAGAAGGTTATTTTTTCAGGATCTGCACTCAATATAAGTTTAGAGTTTGTGCGTTCTATTAGAATAGAACTGTTTGCAATATGTGCTTCCATTCCTTTTAAGTGAAGTCGTTCAATTATTTCTTGCCAATCTAAGGAGCCGCCTGTAAAGTTCTCTTCATTTTTTTTGGTGTGTATTTCAGCGTTTACTTTGTCTGCTTTTTCTTTAGAGACGGGTTCTGGTTTAGTTATTTTCTGAACCGCCTCTTGTGGCTTTCCCAAGGTTTGGTTAATCTTCCCTTTTAGATTGTTGATGAAATCACTTTGATTGAGATTTAGCTCATTACTTTTTTGTGGTTCTGTTATTTGGTATGAATTTTGTTCTTCTTTGATAATAGGACGATTTGGCTGACTCGTTTGAGGGCTAACTAAAATATCACTTGGACGAGCTAATTTTACGGTAGATTGCTGGGCAATTTTAGGTTGGCTCTCTATGCTTATTTCAGGATTTATTGTTTGTTTTTCTCCCTTACTTTGAATGGGATCAAACGCTAACATTCGTAATAAAGACATTTCAAACGCTATTCGTATATCAGGTGCAAGGTTCATATCCTGTTTAGCAAGTAAACCTATTTGATAAAATGATTGGACTTTATCGGCAGTCAAGTTTTCTGCTACCTGTTTTAAAACTGACTCTTCAATGGTACCTGTTTCGGCTAATTCGCCTAATATTTGTACCATAAGTATTTGATGAAACACTTCAAGTAGTTGGTCGTTTAGGGCATGGTAATCCACGCCAACTTGAGAGAGACTTTTAATTACTTCAAGAACCTCTTTAGGCGATTGATTAATCAGTGCATTAAGAATATCAACCGTAAATTGTTGATCGGCTAGCCCAAGCATGATTTTTACTTCGTTAAAACGAACTTCTCCCGCTCCAAAGGCGATTGCTTGGTCGAGAAGGCTTAGCGAATCACGAGCTGAACCATCGGCATTTTTTGCAATTAAGGCGAGTGCTTCAAGATCAAACTCAACTTTTTCTTGTTCTAAAATAAAGGATAGATGGTTTTTAATTTGTGTTTGAGTTAAACGCATTAAGTTAAATTGCAGACAACGAGATAAAACCGTGATCGGTAATTTATGTGGATCGGTGGTGGCTAATAAGAATTTAACATGTTCTGGTGGTTCTTCAAGCGTTTTTAATAGTGCATTAAAACTACTTTTAGAGAGCATGTGTACTTCATCAATCAAGTAAACTTTATAACGACCTTGAACAGGTGCGTATTGAACATTTTCTAATAATTCACGCGTATCTTCAACCTTGGTTTTAGAGGCGGCATCAACTTCTATTAAATCAACAAATCTACCTTCATCAACTGATTTACAAACGGAACAACTGCCACAAGGCTTAGAGCTAATGCCCTCTTCACAATTTAAAGCCTTTGCAAAAATTCTAGCAATGGTTGTCTTACCGACTCCACGAGTACCGGTA
Organism: uncultured Piscirickettsiaceae bacterium; assembly: GCA_964388565.1. Lineage (GTDB taxonomy): Bacteria > Pseudomonadota > Gammaproteobacteria > Thiomicrospirales > Thiomicrospiraceae > Hydrogenovibrio. The sequence continues at coordinate 4,070 of CAYMAW010000114.1, forward strand.
AATAAATAAGCATGGTGCAGACGCTGTTGATCCAAAGCATTGGCTAATGCTTGCATAACATGTTGCTGACCAACTAATTCTGAAAAGTTTTTGGGACGCCATTTTCTGGCTAAAACAGTATAG
>CAYMAW010000115.1:0-4148 GCA_964388565.1 uncultured Piscirickettsiaceae bacterium
ATCATAATTAGTGAAATAAATTTACGAATTTACAGAAAAGAACTTGCTTAATCCCCACCCTTGATTGCCAAAACAAGCTACACTACAATTGCATAAAGTAAAAGCTAACATGCTTTTTATAAATAATCATGGGAAACAACACAACATGCCCCAACCTATCGACATTAAGTTAAAACATAAATCACATAAACTGGTGGTTAGCTTTGATACTGACGAAACCTTTGAATATAGTTGTGAGTTTTTGCGTGTTCACTCGCCTTCTGCCGAGGTAACGGGTCATGCTCCGGGGCAAGAGGTGTTACAATTAGGCAAACAAAATGTCAATATTGATGCGATTACCCCTATTGGTAATTATGCTATTCAACTGACATTTGATGATGGGCATGATTCTGGCATTTATAGTTGGGATACCTTGTATGATTATGGTAAGAATAATGAAAAATACTGGCAGAGCTATTTGAAAAAAATAGAACAGGTAGCCACTCAAACGAAGGAACTAAAATGAGTATAGAAAAAAACACCATTGACTTTGGTTTTACCGAAGTGGCGATTGAAGATAAGGTTAAAAAGGTAAAAGGTGTTTTTGATTCTGTTGCCAGTAATTATGACATTATGAATGATGTTATGTCATTAGGTATTCACCGTTTTTGGAAGCGTCATACCATTGAACTAAGTGGTATTCGCCCTGGCAATGTGGTGTTAGACTTGGCAGGTGGTACAGGCGATTTAACCAAAGCATTTGCAAAACGAGTGGGTAAATCTGGCAAGGTTGTTTTAGCCGATATTAATGAGAGTATGGTTCGAGTTGGTAGGGATAGATTAATTGACGAGGGTATTATCGGTAATGTCGATTATGTCATTAGTAATGCGGAAGCTTTAAACTTTGCCGACAATACTTTTGATTTAGTTACCATCGCTTTTGGTTTACGCAATGTGACTAATAAAGATCAAGCCTTGGCAGAAATATGCCGTGTATTAAAACCTGGTGGGCAATTAATGATATTAGAATTTTCAAAAGTGACTCAACCTCTAATGGCAAAAGCCTACGATTTTTATTCCTTTAATATTTTACCAAAATTAGGTAAGCTCATCGCCAATGATGAAGAAAGCTACCAATACCTTGCGGAGTCAATTCGTATGCACCCTGACCAAGAAACATTAAAAGAAATGATGCTAACCGCAGGGTTTGATAAGGCTGAATATATTAATATGTCAAACGGTATTGTCGCTTTACATAGAGGGTGGAAATATTAATGGAACTTCAAGAAACGATCAATACAACTTTATCAAAAGCCTTTGAAATTATTTTAAATCAAAAAATAAAACTAGATGAAGAGCAAGGTAGTGCTTTTGATAAAGTTGATGAAAAAGTCATTCAGCTAGTTTTTACAGATATTAAGCAAACCTTTTTTGTCATCTACCAACGTTCTGATGAGCTAGGTTCATTTGTTGTGCAAAGTCATTTACTTGGGCAAGCTGATAGTAAATTAACAACCACTATTATTGATTGGATTAGCCATAAAACAACGGCTAAAGAAGATGATGCCATTGGTTTTGATTTTTTAAATGCTTTACATACCATCGAAATTGATTGGGAAGAAATGCTCTCAAAATACACTGGCGACTTGATTGCCTTTCAAGTAGGTAATACGATTCGTAAAGGGCAAGAAAAAGCAAATGTTGCTAAACAAAAAATGGGGAAAACAATGGAAGAATATCTGCATTTTGAAGCCAATTTATTACCAACAAAATCACAAGTAAATCGCTTTAAAAAACAGGTTCAAGAAACGGCAACGGCAATAGATGCTCTTGAACAACGAATTGAAACCCTCTTGAGAAGACACTAAATAATCGTCAATTACTTTTTACGGGCTAAAATTTTAATCGCGGTTATTCAGCGTCTTTTTAACAAATAAAAATAGAATTATATTAATGAAAAAAATTAAAGCAATATTTACCCAAATTTCTCGCGTGATTACTATTAACAGAGTAATTACTTTTTATAAGATTGATAAACTGGCACTAGCTGATACTAAATTCTCATGGATCGTTATTGCTAACATGATTTTACCTTGGAACTGGCGAAAAAAATCTACCGAGCAACGCGGTATTAGAATTCGCCAATCACTAGAAGAACTTGGTCCTATATTCATTAAACTTGGTCAAGCCATTTCAACCCGTAAAGACCTATTACCAGAAGATATTTCGGTTGAACTACGCAAACTACAAGATGATTGTCCGCCTTTTGATGAACAGCACTCGATTGAAATTATAGAAAAAGGGCTAAAGAAAACCATTGAGGAAGCGTTTGCTAGCTTTGAACCTATTCCAATGGCATCTGCGTCTATCGCCCAAGTACACGCCGCCACGCTCCATGATGGCACTGATGTTGTCGTAAAAGTTGTTCGCCCAGATATTAAGCCCATAATTGAGCAAGATATTTCAATTATGCGTTCACTAGCTGAACTATTAGAAACCGCCGTAAAATCATCAAAACGCCTGCACCCAGTAGAAATTATTGAAGAATTTGAAAAAACTATCCTCGACGAACTAGATATGATGCGTGAAGCATCAAATGCTACACAACTTAGACGCAATTTTGAGAACTCTGATTTACTCTATGTTCCTGAAATTTACTGGTCTTACACCAATGATAGCGTGATGACGATGGAAAGAATTTATGGTACGCGTATTTCTGAAATAGATGAAATACAAGAACAAGGCATTAACCTAACCGATTTGTCTTCTATGGGTGTAACCATATTCTTTACCCAAGTATTCAAGCACAATTTTTTCCACGCTGATATGCACCCTGGTAATATTTTTGTACTAGAAGATGGGCGATACGCGGCGATTGATTTTGGGATAATGGGAACACTTACCCCTGAAGACCAACGCTATTTAGCAGAAAACTTTTTAGCCTTCTTTAACCGTGATTATTTACGCGTAGCAGAGCTACATATTGAATCTGGCTGGGTACCAAAAGCAACCCGTGTCAATGAGTTAGAGTCTGCTATTCGTTCCGTCTGTGAACCTATTTGGGACAGACCACTTAAAGAAATTTCTTTTGGTTTGTTCTTACTTCGTCTTTTCCAAACCGCTCGTCGTTTTGGGATGGAAGTACAACCACAATTAGTTTTATTACAAAAGACATTATTAAATATCGAAGGTTTAGGTCGTCAACTAGATGATGAATTAGATTTGTGGGATACCGCAAAACCGTTTTTAGAAAACTGGATGAAAAATCGTCTCGGACCGCAAAGCCTAGCCAAAAACATAAAATCAAACCTTCCGTTTTGGATAGAACAAGCACCGCAATTACCAGGAATGATTCATAGTACCCTAACAAAATTATCGCATACTGACTTTAATCAAACTGCTATTCAAATTACAGAATTAAAAGAAGAAATTAAACAACAAAATAGAAAGCAAAGCCGTAAAGAATTCGGGCTAATCATGTTAACCATAGCGGCTTTACCGTTATTAACAGATATAAACTATGGCGACTACCAAACCACGATTCAAATACTAACTAGTATTACCGCAATTTACTTTTTATTACGCAAATAAAATAAGTCTCTCTGGCAAAAAATGCCAGGGGCACCCCCTATATGGCTATATATGGAGACACGAAACAACTAATTTATTTTTCTACTACGATCCTTATAAAGCGTCCTGTTTTTTCTTGCTCTATTAGTTTAAAACCACAGGCTTGTAGCATATAAACAATGTCTTCTGCATGATAGCGATTATGTTCTAGAAAGTGTTCAAAGGCATTTTCTAAATCAGCGATGCTGGTTTCATCTGCTCCAACACTGGTTTCTTTATACTTGTATTCTAAATATTCTTTTAGTGGTTGGCGTACCAAGTCTATCACACAGAATCTACCGCCTTTTTTTAGCCAGTTGTGTGTGGTTTTAAACATTTTTATTGGCTGGGTAAGTTCGTGTACAACCATGCTTGCCATAACCATGCTTACGCTATTATTTTCGATATTTGCTGTTGGATTATGTAAGTCGTCTTGAATTATTTTTGCATTTTTAGGAAGCGTTAATGTATGTTCAACCATATAATCAGCGGCATCTATACCATAAATTTGAGAGTCTGGATAACGCGTTGCACAATCGTTGATAAACTGCCCTATCCCA
>CAYMAW010000116.1:0-4103 GCA_964388565.1 uncultured Piscirickettsiaceae bacterium
GTAAACTTGGCGTTGCCAGAATTTTAATCAGTTGTTAAGTGTTTCCTTAAAGAAATAATGCTTTATACTGTTTTTTTGGTTAGTTAAAAAGTAGTATAAACATGTTAGAACATACCTTTATAAAAGGCAAAGATGCCAGTCTTGAAGCCTCTATTTCAAAAATGCAAAATTTGCTTAAAAAAGCAGGCTTTATCATAGAAGAAATTAGTTGGCTTAATCCCGTTGCCAAAGTCTATTCCGTACATATTCGTGATAAAAATTGCCCCGCATTATTTACCAATGGTAAAGGAGCTTGCGAAAAATCTTGTCTTGCCAGTGCTTACGGCGAATTTTTAGAACGTCTAGCAACCAACTACTTCTTTTCTGATTTCTTTCTTGCTGAAAAGGTAGCAGACTTTTTATATTATCCAAACGAAAAAATACTAAGCCTAGCCGACTATAAAAATTGCCTAACAGATGAGTTATGGCAACTATACGACCCAGAAAACGAATGGCAAGCAGAAGACTTTTTAAGCCTAAATGACCAACAGCAACATATCACCTGTTTACCAATGCAAGACAGTGTTAGCGGAGAGCAGGTTTACTTTCCCATGAATGTTTTTAGTAACCTTTATGCCAGTAATGGACTCTGTGCAGGCAACAGTTTTTTAGAAGCCAAAGTTCAAGGACTATCCGAAATATTTGAACGCTGGGTAAAAGCAAAAATACTAAAAGAAAATTTATGCCTACCTGAAATAGACAATAAAGAACTAGCACAATACCCAAACTTAATTATCATCATTGAAGACCTAAAAAAACACGGGCTAGCCGTTTCAGTTAGAGATGCCTCGTTAGGCGGAAAATACCCTGTTATTAGCGTAATATTATTTGAACAACAAACAGGGCAATGCTTCGCCTCGTTTGGTGCGCACCCAATATTTGAAGTCGCGATAGAAAGAACGCTAACCGAATCCCTACAAGGTCGCACACTCGGTAAATTAGACGGATTTCAAACCCCAATCTTTGATGAAGAACTGGTTGCCGATGATGAAAATATAGAAAATCATTTTATCGACGCTAGCGGATTAATTCATGCCAAATTTATTAGTCAAAATTATGACTTTAAATTTGTAAACTGGAATTTTGAAGGAAGCACGCAACAGCAATATGACAACCTAGTTCAAAAAATAACCACACTAGGCAAAAAAGTTTATGTAGCAGAATACCGCCATTTTGAACTACCTGCTTGTCGAATTATCGTACCAGGCATGTCAGAAGTGTTTCCTATTTATGAATTGATAGAAAACAATCAAAACCAAGGTCGAGTGTTAAGAGAAATATTAAACAACCTAGCCGAAAATAAAAACTACCATCAAGCACTAGACGATATTTTATCGTTAGGGCTAACCGACCACCAAGGCATCGCCAACCTAATTGGCTTACTGGCAGATGATGACAGCTATTGGAAAAAACTAAAAGTAATTGAACTAACCATGTTTTTACAACTAGCCAATCAAGACCATGAGCAAGCTTACGAAACACTACAAGACTGCTTTTACTTTGTAGATGACCCAAAAATGAAACTATTTTACAAAGCACTTAGCTTTAGTTTAGAAATAAAACTCTACCAAAATAAAGCTGAACATAAAATCATTTACACCCAACAAACAATAGAAAAGTTATTTGGCAAAACCGTAACCGAAAAGGTCAATCAATCAATCGCCGGAAAATTAAAACTATACGGGCTACCAATCGGCAAGCAAACATTTAAACAAAGCAAAAAACACCAAACGCTTTTAAACACCTACAAAATAACACAAACTTATAAAGTTAAAGCCGTTTAGGCATGCCCCTGGCATTTTTTATCTTAGGGCAGGTTATGTCAGTTAGCAGATAATAGGTAAGGAGAGAAAAAACGCCAGGGGCACCCCCTTGGGGGGAGTAAACCACTACCCCTCCTTAAAAATCACCCCATAATACTTGTAGTGCCGAAAGGATAGCTACACCTGCGGTTTCGGTTCTTAGTATTCTTTTGCCTAGTTGTATGTCGATTAAGCCATGTTTAATTGCTTGTTCGATTTCTTTATCGGTTAAGCCACCTTCTGAACCAATTAGTAGGTGTAGTGGTGAGTCTTTTAGTGATGGGTTAATTTGTTTTAAACTTTGTTTTGCGGTTGGGTTGAGTACAAAACCAATGCGATTTTTTTGTTTTGCTAACCAGTCTGCGTAGTTTAAATAGGGGTGTATAGTTGGGACGGTGTTGCGGTTGGATTGTTCGCAAGCTGAAATGGCGATTTGTTGCCATTGTTGTTGTTTTTTGGCGAGTTTGTTTTCGTCAAGACGAATGTCGCAATTTTCGGTTAGTAGGGGTTGAATACTGGTTATGCCGAGTTCTACACATTTTTGAATGGTGTAGTCCATGCGGTCGCCTTTGGATATGGCTTGGCATAAAATGGTGTTAAGTGGTGATTCTGTAATGGGGGCGGAAATTTTTTCAATAAGTACGCTTGCTGAACGGCGATTGTTGGCGTTTAATTTGGCTTGGGCTAGGTTGCCTTTGCCGTCAAAAACTTCAATAATACGGTTGTTTTTTAGTCGTAGTACGGTTAGTGCGTAGTGTGATTGTTCTTTTGTTAATTCTAAACTTGCCCCTACTTGGTAGTTTTGATGGGTAGAGGGCAAATAAAAACGAGATATACGCATTATTTATATTATTTAAAGGTTAAGTTTTGGGCAATATTTAAAATTGGTTTTGCCTGATTCATGGTGTAAAAGTGAATGCCTGGCGCGCCTGCATTTATTAGTTTTTGTGAGAGTTCTGTTACGACATCTAAGCCAAATTTTTGTAAGCTTTCTTGGTCGTCTTCAAAACTTTCTAAACGACATTTTAACCAACGAGGAACTTCTGCTCCACAGGATTCTGAAAAACGAATTAAATTATCATAGTTTAAAATGGGCATTATTCCTGGAATAATAGGGGTATCTATGCCGTGTTTTTCACAGTTATCAATAAAGTATAAGTAACTATCTAGGTTGAAAAAATATTGGGTGATTGCCGCATCGGCACCACAATCTATTTTGTGTTTGAACCATTTTATACCTACTTCGCAATTGCGAGCTTGTGGGTGGGTTTCAGGGTAGGCGGCTACTTCTAGTTTAAAGGTGTTGCCACGCGTTTTTTTTATGTAGGTAACGAGGTCGCTAGCATTTTTAAATTCACCAGGATCCATCATGCCAGAGGGTAGATCGCCTCGTAGGGCGACAATGCGGTTGACTCCGAGGGATTGGTAAGTATCTAATAGTTCGGTCAAACTTTCTTCTGTTGCTCCAATACAGGTAAGGTGTGGGGCGGCATCAAAATTTGTTTCGCTTTGAATATATTTAACAGTTTCAAGGGTTTTTTCTTGTGTTGTTCCACCTGCTCCGTAGGTGACGGACATGTAGTTTGGATTTAGAACAGATAAATCTTGAATGGTTTGTTTAAGATTGACCATGCCTTTTTCGGTTCTAGGCGGAAAGAATTCTAAACTAAGTTTTTGAGTATGTTTTTGCTGTGTTTTCATGGTTATTCCTGTATCTTTCTCTAAAAATTGCCAGGGGGGGTGCCCCTGGCAATTTTTGCTTTATAGCCCTGCGTCTGATTTTAAGCTAGCGGCTTTGTCGGTTTTTTCCCATGTAAATTCAGGGAGTTCTCTGCCAAAATGCCCATAAGCGGCAGTTTTTTGGTAGATAGGGCGGTATAGGTCTAACATTTCAATTAGTCCTTTTGGTCGTAAATCAAAGTGTTCGCTGACTAGTCGTTCAATTAAGTCGATCGTTACTTTTTCGGTACCAAAGGTTTCAATACTTATTGATGTTGGTTCGGCTACACCGATTGCGTATGAAATTTGTATTTCGCATTTATCTGCAAGACCTGCTGCAACAATGTTTTTGGCGACATAACGACCAGCATAGGCGGCAGAACGATCAACTTTTGATGGATCTTTTCCAGAAAAAGCTCCGCCACCATGTCGTGCCATACCGCCGTAGGTATCAACAATTATTTTTCTTCCTGTTAAACCTGCATCACCAACTGGGCCACCAATTACAAATTTTCCTGTTGGGTTTATGTGAAATTTTGTATT
>CAYMAW010000117.1:0-4034 GCA_964388565.1 uncultured Piscirickettsiaceae bacterium
AGCAAATTCTTTATCACTAATCATATTTTCAACATGCTTATTGTTTTCTATAACGGTCGGCATGATTTTTATTATGAACTTTCACGGTTGCGAATTAATGGATGAGGGCTTTTTGAGCTTGTTCGGTTAAGTTTCCTGCGTGATCCATTATATGGAAAATAATATTTTGTTCATTTGTTCCTGATACTAGGTGCGAACCTGGTCCTATGGCATAGATGGCGACATCTTCTGCTCCGTGGCTTTCTGAGCCTAGTGGTACCAGTGATTCTTGGTGGTAGCCCGTTGCTTCTGTGTGTATGTGTGTTAGGTCGTATCTGCCAGCGTTAATTTCTTTTTTGTAGCTTTTATTGGCATTTGTTTCTGTGTCTAAATCTTGGAATCCACGACCGTTGGTGTAGCCTAAAGTTGTGTAGGGCATGCCTTCTGCGTCTAGTTCGGGTTTTTGTTTGGCTTTTCCTTGTTTATCGTTACCGATTACTTTGCCTAAAATGGGGTTGCCTCTTGTCGGGTAGCCTGCGATAGTAAAGGCATGGCTGTGGTCGGCGGTTACGATGATAAGGGTTTCCTTTTGGTTGGTGGTATCTACGGCTAGTTGAATTGCTTTAGAAAATTCTGCGGTTTCATGTAGTGCATTGTAGGCGTTTCCTGCGTGGTGGGCATGGTCTATTCGCCCTGATTCTACCATTAGAAAATAGCCCTTTTTATTGTTGTTTTCTAGTAGCTTAATGGCTTTTTGGGTCATTTCAGGAAGTGAGGGTTCGCCTAGTTTGTCATTATGGCGGTCGGCTTCATAGTGGATGTGTGATTCGTTAAATAAAGCTAGTAGTTTGGGGGTGTTGCCTAGCTTGTCAAACCCTGCTTGGTCGATAATGTAGGTGCCATTTGGGTAGTTTTCTTTCCATTCATTGATTAGGTTGCGCCCGTCTTTTCTATCACCTTCTTTTTTGCTTTTAGCATCAGGGGTGTTGTCGCGTTTTTTCTTGCGTAAAAAATGACGACGACCACCACCCATAACAATGTCAATTCCGTCAATATTTTTATGGTCTTTACCGTTATTAACCTTTTTTTCAAGTAGGGTTTCAAAATTTATGAGTTGGTCGGCAATATCTAAGCAACCTTGTTTAATTGCTTTTTGGGGCATGTCGGAAGTATCTTCCCAGTTTCGTTCAGGTGCTTTTGCATAGGTGGCGGCAGGTGTTGCGTGCGTTACACGGGTGTTGGTAACAATGGCAGTCTTTTTGCCTACTATTTCGGCTAGTTCTAGTGCGGTAATGAGTTTGTTACCTTGAATACTGGAGCATTCGCCACGAATTACTTGTTCAGATACACCAATTACGCCTGCTTTGGTTTTAACGCCAGTCATGATTGCGGTCATGGTTCCTGCAGAGTCGGGTGTTTGTTGGTTAGTGTTGTAGGTTTTTATTAAACCTGTAAAGGGGAACTTATCGAAGCTAAGTTGATGTTCTTCGCCTGTTTTTCCTAATTGTTGCCCAGCAAAAATACGAGCGGCGGTGACGGTTGATACGCCCATGCCGTCGCCTATAAATAGGATGATGTTTTTAGCCGCGCCTTTTTTGTTATTAATTTGTATGCTGTTTGCTTTGGCGTTTATAACTTGCTGTGAACCTTGTTCTGACCATGCTCCAGCGTTGATTAATGGATTTAAGTGGCTAGTGGAGGGCTTTTCTGTATTTGTTGAACAGGCTGTTAGAAAGCTGACGCAAGATAATATAATAAGTTTTTTCATAATGTTCCACAGGTTGAGAGTACGGCAAGTACTTGTGCTGTTACAGTGTCTTCTGCTTTCGCTATGCCGACATTTTTTTTACCGTTTATTTGCATATGCACATATGCGATTGCTTTAGCGTCTTTGCCTTGTTTCATGGCGTGTTCGCTATAATCTAAGACATCTAAACTTTTGTTGAAGTGTTTTTGGAGAGCATTACACAACGAGCTTAATGTTCCATTCCCTTCACCAACTAGGGTTTTGTCATTGATTTCGATGGTTAAAATATCCTTATCATCTTGGCGATTGACTTGGTAACTGATTACTTTATTTTCATTGGTTTCAATTTTATAGTGTTGCTTAAAGGCAGTAAATAATTCTTTGTGGCTAACGATGCCTTTGTTCTTTTCTGCACATTGTTGGGCAACATGTGCAAAATCTTGTGTAACCCATTTTGGTAGGTTTAAGCCATACTCTTGTTCTAAAATAAAGGCGGATCCTGCTTTTCCTGATTGTGAGTTGACGCGAATAATCGCTTCATAATTGCGTCCGATATCTTGTGGGTCTATCGGTAAATAAGCAACTTTCCAACTGCCATCTTCTTCTTTATCATTAATACTTTTGCGAATGGCATCTTGATGGCTACCTGAGTAGGCGGTATAAACAGCTTCACCTACCCATGGGTGTCTAATGTGGGTTTTAATGTCGGTGACATCTTCTAGGGTCGGGATCCAGTCTTCTGGGTTGGATAGATCTAGTTCTGGGTCAATTCCTTCACTGAATAAGTTCATGGCAAGGGTGACAATATCCATATTTCCCGTGCGTTCGCCATTGCCTAATAGCGTACCTTCAACTCTATCCGCTCCTGCCAAAAGTCCTAGTTCAGAGGCGGCAACCGCACACCCACGGTCATTGTGGGTGTGTAGTGAAATAATCGCACAATCACGATTAGGTAATTTGTTAATAAAATTTTCAATTTGGTCGGCAAAGCGATTAGGGGAGCTAACTTCAACGGTGGCAGGCAAATTTAGAATACAAGGGTTTTCAGGTGTAGGTTGCCATACTTCCATCACTGCTTGGCAAACCTCAATAGCGTAGTTGGCTTCGGTTTGAGAAAAACTTTCAGGGGAATATTGGAACTGCCATTTTGTATCTGGATAGGATTTTGCATGTTCCTGCACCCATTTTGCACCCTGTACAGCCATGGCTTTAATTTCGTCTTTGCTTTTGTGAAACACTTTGTCGCGCTGAATGGTCGAGGTGGAGTTGTAAACATGCACGATGGCCTGTTTAACACCAATCAGAGATTCATAGGTTTTTTCGATTAAGTGTTCACGAGCCTGTACTAAAACCTGTACGGTTACATCGTCAGGGATTAAGTTTTTTTCAATTAATTGACGGGTGAATTCAAATTCTTCGCTACTGGCAGATGGAAAACCTATTTCAATAGTTTTAAAGCCAATATTAACCAGTTTTTGCCAAAGCTGTAATTTTTGCGTCACCGACATAGGGTGTGCTAGTGCTTGGTTGCCATCTCGTAAATCTACGCTCGCCCAAATAGGGGCTTTTGTTAAACGCTTGTTTGGCCATTGGCGATTAGGTAGGTCAACAGTGATGGTAGGTCGATATTTTTGAAAGTTCATTTAATTTTCCTCTTGTGGACTATTTTAAACGCTTACTGGCTAAATAAGATTGCAAAAATAGATTTTGTTGGTAGCGTTTTGAAATTATATTCTAATATTTAGGGTTTTTAAGGTATTATATTTCTATAAATTGATATATATTGGAGGTTAAAGTGTTTAATTTGGATAAAATAGACAATAAAATTCTAATTTTAATGCAAGATAATGCAAGATTAAGCAATCAAGATTTAGCGGATAAAGTCGGTTTGTCGCCATCTGCCTGTTTAAGAAGATTTAAGGCGTTGGAGGAGACGGGCTTAATTTTAGGTTACAAGACCATTTTAGATGCAAAAAAAATGGGCTTGGGCGTGACGGCATTATTACAGGTTTCTGTGGACAAACATGTTTATGAACAGTTTGAGTTATTTGAAGCGGCGGTGGTTAAAATTCCAAATGTTTTGGAGTGTTTGTTATTAACGGGACAGTCTGCCGATTATCAATTAAAAGTGGTGGTTAAAGATTTAGATCAGTATCAAGATATTCTACTGAACCATATTACAAAAATATCTGGGGTGAGTGGGGTGCATACTAGCTTTGTATTGAGAGAAGTGGTGAATAAAACTAATTTACCCATCTCTCTAAATCCCTACATAAGGAGACACTTAACAACTGATTGAAATTCTGCG
>CAYMAW010000118.1:0-4016 GCA_964388565.1 uncultured Piscirickettsiaceae bacterium
TGCTCTACTAATATAACTTTTTTATTTTTTGAGTCATAAAGTAATACTACAACGGCATCACCACGAACAAATAACTCTCGTGTAACAAGCTCTGATACCCCCCCCTGGTACTTTTTAAAGCGGTACTGCATTTCATCTAGTTTAAAAAAACCCGTAAACTTATTCGTTATTTTAATATCTACAATTTCATTAGCCATTATCATCGACCTCTATTTTTGGTACGCGTTCAGTAATACCACATAATAGTTCATAACCAATTGTATTTGCTGACTCTGCAACCTCATCAACAGGCAAGCCTTTACCCCAAAGCATAACCTCTGCTCCTATTTCGACTAAGTCTGCAATATCAGTCACATCAACACTAATCATATCCATTGATACCCGACCAACTAAAGGGACTTTTTTACCTTCAATCAAAACGGGTGTACCATTTTTAGCATGCCTTGGATAACCGTCGCCATAGCCTACCGCTACAATTGCAATTAGCGTTTCTCGTGCTGCCTGCCAACTATTTCCGTATCCAACCGTTTCATTTTTATCAATCCACTTTAACGAAATTATTTGTGAATAAAATGCCATAACAGGATTGGTTTTTGGAACTAATTGTTTATGTAGTCCTGCTCCATAAAGCATAATTCCTGGTCTAATCCAGTCTAAATGCGATTCAGAGAACCTCTCTATTGCCGCCGAATTGGCTAAACTTTTTTCGCCTTGTAAGTTTTTGGTCGTCGCATTAAATAATGCTATCTGTTGTTGCGTAAAAGGAATGGAACTATCCGCAGAAGAAAAGTGAGAAAACCAGTTAACGGTAATTTTTTTATTTAGCCTAATATTTAAATCATCAATTCGTTTTGTTATTTCAGGAATATCAGTCGGTTTAAACCCTAGTCGATTCATTCCTGTATCAATTTTAATCCAAAGATTTAACTGGGATTGTTTAATGGTTAAAACTAGCGTATCTAAAAACTCTAGTTGATAAAAGGAATGCACGACCATTTCTAACCGATGATGTGCAACAATACTAAGCTCTTGCTCACTAAATATGCCTTCTAATAATACGATGGGATGCAAAAAACCATTTTGACGAAGTTGAATCGCTTCATCAATAGAAGCCACGCCAAACCCATCTGCCGCCGCCAATTGCCTTGCAACCCGAACAAGACCATGCCCGTAGCCATTTGCTTTAATAACCGCTAATATTTTTGATTTTGGGGCAAAGGCTTTTACCTGTTTTAGATTTTTCTGCAATGAGGAAAGGTTAATTTCTACACGCGTTGGGCGATAATGAGTCATATTCATTTATTATTCACGATTAATACGCATTATCAGACATATCAAAACCTGCATGATTTTCAAATTTAGTGTAACGACCAATAAAGGTCAAACGAAGCGTACCCAACGAACCATTACGATGTTTACCCAAAATTATTTCAGCGGTACCTTTGTCTTGTGAATCAGGATTATAAACTTCATCTCGGTAGATAAAAATAATAATATCGGCATCCTGCTCAATTGCCCCTGATTCACGCAAATCTGCCATTTTGGGGCGTTTGTCTGGTCGTTGCTCTAGGTTACGACTTAACTGGGAAAGTGCGATAACAGGCACATTCAATTCTTTTGCTAGCGTTTTTAAACCACGAGATATTTCAGAAATCTCGTTCACTCTATTTTCTGTCTGAATTGATCCGCGCATCAACTGTAAATAATCAATTACAATTAGTTCTAAGCCTTTTACTTTTTCTTCAGGGTTTTCAACACCCTCTTCTACCGCCAGCTTATACTCTCTATCTCGAATATCTTTATCAATTCGCCTTGCTCTTGCTCGTAAATCATTAATTGTTAAGGCGGGGGAATCATCAATAAATACTTGGGCTTGTGACAATTGAGTTACTGCTAAGTTTAAATTTCCAAAATCATCAGGCTCTAACTTACCTGTCCTTACTTTTTCTGCATCAATTCTTCCAACCGAACTAATCATTCTTAATACTAACTGTTCAGCAGGCATTTCCATACTAAACACGGCAACATTTGCCTTACTTTTTAGTGCTGCATTTTCAGCAATATTCATCGAAAAAGTAGTTTTTCCCATTGAAGGACGACCTGCTACAATAATTAAATCACCTTTTTGCAATCCAGATGTAATTACATCGAATTCAGTTAAATGTGTTTCTAAGCCAGTAATCGTTCCATCAGAATTAAAGCGTTCATCAATCGTTGAAACCGCTGAATTAAGCAGGGTTTGCATGTCTTGATATTCTCGTTGTTGCCCAGCTCCTGTTTCTGCAATTGCCATCACCTTACTTTCGGCAATATCCAACAATTCACGAATATCTTTGCCTTGCGGAAAATAACTCGATTCTGAAATTTCATTCGAAACTTTAATCAAACCACGTAAAATCGACTTTTCACGCACGATTTCTGCATAAAATTTAATATTTGATGAACCAGCGGTATTATTTACCAAGTCGATTAGATATTCTTTACCGCCAGAATCATCTATTTTTCCAATAGACTCTAATTTCTCAATAACCGTAACTAAATCAAAGGGTTTTGATTGCTGACTAAGTTGATTAATAGCGTTATATAAAATTTGATGCTGTTGGGTATAAAAGTCGACTTCTTGCAACATTACCGTTATATCATCTAACTTTTCATTATCGAGCATCAGTCCGCCAATAACAGATTGTTCAGCTTCAATGGAATGGGGAGGTGTTTTAAAAAGGGTTTCGTCTTTCATGGTTTCATTCATTGCAATAAGAAAGAATAATTATAACTTTATAGAGACCTTTAATCATGACTAAAAGTGGTTATATTTCACGATAACTTCATGAAAAGTTCTGGCTAGCGGTTTAGAAATTACAAAAAAAAACGAGGCAAAAGCCTCGTTTTTTTTTAGAATAGAAAACAAATTAAGAAATTAATCTTCAGTTGCTTTCACTTCTACTGTGATTGCTGCAATTACATCAGAGTGTAATTCAACATCAAGTTCAAAAGTACCTACAAAACGCAACGCGCCTTCTGGCATACGGATCGCTTTACGCTCAACAGTAAAACCAGCAGCAACAAGTGCATCAGCAATATCAGCCGTTCCAACAGAACCGAACAACTTGCCTTCATCACCAGCAACAGATTCAATAGAAACTACTGTACCATTCATGCTTTCATAAATAGCTTGTGCATTAGCAACTTCTTCAGCGGCTATTTTTTCTAGTTCTGCACGACGAGCTTCAAACTCTGCTATATTGTCTTTTGTTGCTGGTTTTGCTTTCCCTTGTGGGATAAGAAAATTACGAGCAAAACCAGATTTAACTGAAACCTGTTCGCCTAATTTACCAACATTTTGTACTTTTTCTAATAAAATAACATTCATTATTAAAACCTTTATTCTTTAGTCTTTCGTCCATCGACTACGAATATTTAACCATATATCCGCTAAGCCAATTGCCGAGACAATCAAAATTGTTTGTGGAAATAAAACTAATAAAACATATAAACTTACTAACCATGCTTTGCTCATTTTCTTGATGGAAATTGCATGATGTGCAATTGCTAAACCAACAAGAAGTAAACCTGCCGTCATCACGCCAGCTAAATCTTGTATAAATGCAGACTTAACAACTAAACTAGCAATAATAACGACAATAGCTAAATACGCGATACTACTTGGTAAGCGTACTTGGTAAAAACTTTCACCAAACTTACCTGGGTAATACAGCTGCGATTGCCACCAACGGGCAATAAACGCGATTGAAACCCACAAAAATATCGCCGACATACCAAATACTAAGGTTGCTATATTTGCTATATTCTCAACGGCTTCAGCAGGAATTTCCATCTCTGCTTCAGTAATAACAGGTAACAAAACGCTATTAAACAGTTCAGACCACCAAGTAACAGTATCACCTACAAATAGATGAAAAACCGCAATTGAACCCCCTGCCATTAGCATGGACACATGAATTGCACTAGATAATGAGTTAGTTTTTCGTAACACTAACGCTATTATCCAAACAGGT
>CAYMAW010000119.1:0-4010 GCA_964388565.1 uncultured Piscirickettsiaceae bacterium
TTTCCAATAAATGCAACACCGTATTGGTTGAACCGCCCATTGCAACATCTAGAGCCATTGCATTTTCAAAGGCTTTCCGTGTCGCAATAGATCTTGGCAGGACCGAATAATCGTCATTTTCATAATGTCGTTTGGTTATTTCGACAATTAGCCTAGCACCCTCATCAAATAAGTTTTTACGATCAGCGTGTGTTGCTAAGGTTGTTCCATTACCCGGTAAAGCAAGGCCCAACGCTTCTACTAGACAATTCATAGAGTTGGCGGTAAACATTCCTGAACACGAACCACAAGTTGGACACGCCGAAATTTCTACATCTTCAACTTCTTGATCAGTATATTCATCATCAGCAGCCATCACCATCGCATCGACTAGGTCAAGTTTAATTTCAAGACCACCTAAAACCGTTTTTCCCGATTCCATTGGTCCACCCGTCACAAAAACAGTTGGGATATTTAATCGCATTGCCGCCATCATCATTCCAGGAGTGATTTTATCGCAGTTAGAGATACAAACTAGCGCATCAGCACAATGAGCATTGACCATATATTCAACCGAATCGGCGATTAAATCGCGTGATGGTAAAGAATAGAGCATACCATCATGCCCCATCGCAATACCGTCATCCACCGCAATCGTATTAAATTCCTTTGCAATTCCTCCTGCTTTTTCAATTTCTCGTGCAACCATTTGCCCCATATCTTTTAAATGAACATGCCCTGGAACAAACTGTGTAAATGAGTTTGAAATCGCAATAATTGGCTTACCAAAATCTTCTGAACCTATGCCCGTTGCACGCCAAAGTGCTCTAGCACCCGCCATATTTCGTCCGTGGGTACTCGTTCGCGATTTATATTCTGGCATCAGTGTCTCCTCAGACTTAATAAAAAACCAATCAACTTATAAAATTGGGTTATACTTATGTTCTTATATTTAACCTTTAATTATCCCATAGTTATGATTAAATCTGAATTATATTTCATTAAAAATTTTCGCCAAGCGTCTCCCTATATTTCTCAACATAGAGGAAAAACGGCTGTCTTTTATTTGCCTAGTAAAATAATCCAAGATAATGAAACCCTAAGCCAGTTTTCTCAAGATGTTGTTCTACTAAATAATTTAGGTATAAAAATTGTACTTGTTTTAGGGGCGAGCCTGCAAATAAACAACGCATTAAAAAATAAAAATATCGCATGGGAATCTAACCAAAATATAAGAATAACCGATGCTGAACAAATTCAAACTATACAAGAAACGATTGGTTTAGTTCGCTCTAAACTGGAGGCAGTTTTTAGCCAAGCGGCATCTATGCAACATTCAAACCTATCCCTTATTTCAGGAAACTGGGTAACTGCCAAACCTAAAGGCATAATTAACGGCGTTGACTTTAAACAGACGGGGTCACTAAGAAGCATTAATAGCAAAGCAATAAATGAATGCTTAGATGCACAGCAAATCTGCCTATTGACTCCCCTTGCCTATTCTTCTGAAGGAAAAGTTTATAACTTAAATACACTAGAACAGGCCTATGCAATTGCTGAAAGCTTACCTGCCTATAAATTAATGATTTTTACCGACGAAGAAAACATTAATAAGTTACCAAAATCATTAAATATTTTAGAGCTAAAAAAGCAATTAGAGAAAAACCATTCTATTGAATTACAGGCTTTATTAGAAAAATCATTACACTCCTCTTCTAACATTAAACGCATTCATTTAATGTCACAAGAAACCCCAAGCTCTATGTTATTAGAACTATTTACAAGGGACGGTATTGGTACTTTAATTTATACAGACAGATACCATCAATTATCCACGGCAACCACTAGCGATATTTCTGGAATTATTAAGTTGATTACCCCATTAGAAAAACAGGGTATTTTAGTAAAAAGAACAGTAAACTCAATTAAACAAGATATTAAAAAATTTATTGTCGCCAAAATTGACGATGAAATAATTGGCTGTGCTGCCATCTACTCCATCACAAAAGATACGGCAGAACTCGCCAGCCTTGTTGTTGACCCAACATATCAAGGTGATGATATTGGAAAACAACTCGTTTCGACTGTAATTGAACGAGTAAAACAAGAAGGTTACAAAGAGCTATTTATTTTAACCACTCAAACAAACGATTGGTTTAAAGAGCAAGGATTTAAAGACGCGAGTCTATCTTCATTACCTACCGAAAGACAAAAAAATTATAACCAAAATAGAAAATCAAAAATACTGATTAAAAAAATATGAAAAATAAAGTTACCTATATAAAAGATAGATTCCGTGGTTTTTTACCCGTTGTAGTCGATGTAGAAACCGCTGGTTTTGACGCTAAAACAAATGCCCTAATCGAAATTGCCGTTGTTACACTAAAAATGGATGCGGAGGGAATAATTAGTCCCGACAAGACCATTCAAGCAAATGTGCGACCCTTTAAAGGCTTAAAGCTAGACAAAAGTGCTTTAAAATTTATTGGCGTAGAAGACCCAACGCACCCTTTTAGAATGGCTGTTTCAGAAAAAGATGCTCTTGAAAAATGCTTTGAACCCATCAGAGAACAACTAAAAGAAGCCGACTGCACACGCGCTATTTTAGTTGGTCATAATGCTTTTTTTGATTTAGGATTTGTAAAAGAAGCGGCCGAAAGAAGCAAAGTAAAGTCGCCCTTTCATGAATTCAGTACATTTGATACCGTATCCCTTGCTGGGTTAGCATACGGGCAAACCGTACTTGCTAAATCAATGAAATATGCAGGGATTGAATGGGATAATTCTAAAGCCCATTCCGCAGAATATGATACTGTAAAAACAGCTGAATTATTTTGTAAAATTGTAAACAACTGGCCAATAAGTACCGAACCAACAATTTGACCACCCCTGACATTTTTTACCTTTTGCACCACTCAAACATAAAAAAAGCCTGTTTAAAAACAGGCTTTTCTTTATCTAACTATCGTCTAAGCTTTAAGATATTTTACCAGGATAATCCTCTACACCAGGATTGTTTTTCACACCCTTCAAAGTAGGATTATTCACTTTTTTCAACTTCGTTGATTTATTATTACGCAAGTAATCTGCGGCAACATCCCACATAAGACGCCCACTTCCTACCGACTCAACTTGTGCCCAACCTGCAACCGTATAAGTTTTATTTGCATCTAAAGGCGTTCCATCATCTAAACGCATATCCGTAATACGACTATTAAACTTACCATTTGGCTCACAAGTATAATCCATTCCACCTAAACGAACCATATCACCACCAGACTGCAAATAAGGGTCTTTTTGGAACAAGTTTTCACAAATCCCTTCAAGAGTATCCTTTATTGCCGCACCGGTTACTTCAGACTTATAAGTTTCGCCATAAGTCATAGAAGTTTGATCCATTACGCGTTCCATCGTAATCATCTCACCTGCTAACACTGAAGTACCCCAACGAACACCAGCAGACATAGCAATTTGAGTATCATGCTCTTGACGCAAAGAATTAACAATAATCTGATCCCAAGTTCCCATGAAATTACCACGACGATATAAAGTATCTTCCGCTACCGCTAGCTCTTCATTTAGAATTTCGCCATAAGTTTTACCAAGGCGATCTTTATTGAAATATTTATCAGGGTTACGCGACTCAATTACATTTTTATCATACTTTCTTGTATACAAGTGCTCAATGTAAGTTTTCATTTCTTTATCAGCGGCTAATACATTAGAAAAAACAGGTAACAAAGTATAGTTAACACCTCTTAACTTACCATTTTGAATATCTAAATCCATACAACCAACATACTTACCATTAGAACCCGCATTAGTTACATGACAAACGCCACCATTAGGTGTTTTAACAGGGATTGTTTTAGCAATACCATCATGCGTATGCCCACCAAATATTGCATCAATACCATCAATACGAGAACCCATTTTGATATCAACATCCATACCATTATGCGAAATCATCACAACCGCGGCTACTTTTTCAGTTTCACGAATAGCTGTAACTGTCGCTTGCAAATCATCTT
>CAYMAW010000120.1:0-3962 GCA_964388565.1 uncultured Piscirickettsiaceae bacterium
TGGGCTAGAAGTCCACGCAGAATTTCAATCAGTTGTTAAGTGTCTCCTTAAATTGCTATAATGTACTTGATGCGGACTGGGTCTAAACCCCTGCCGATAATACTTATATTGGGACTAGAATCTTAAATAGCGTGATTCTCGCTTTGTCCGAGAAACCCAAATTTAAGCCGAGGTTGCCACCTGTACCTTAACGGTTCAGGGTTCGTACCTAGTTCGTATCTTTATTTTTTGTTATAATTTCTTTATGACTCAAAAAAAACTCTCCCCACAATCAAAACAAAGAAATCAATGCCGATTGGCACGCAATACACTTTCCGAACAACAACAACTTACTCACGCTAAAAAAGCGACCGAGAAACTACTTCTCTCCGATCTACTAAAAAACGCAACAAAAATAGCCCTCTTTATTTCACAAGATGGTGAACTTTCTACAAAACAATTGATCAAAAGCCTGTGGTTGCAAAACAAACAACTTTACCTACCTAAAATTTTAGATCGGCAAACGATCCAGTTTTACCAATATCGCCTTGATAGTAAGATGTACTTAAATAAATTTAATATTCTAGAACCTGAAAACGACCATTTTATTAATGTGAAAACATTAGATGCTATCATCATGCCCCTTACTTGTTTTGATGATTTAGGAAACCGCATCGGAATGGGAGGAGGATTTTACGACCATCTCCTTCAATTCAAACAAAAAACGACCGTTTCAAAGCCCCTTTTAATCGGTTGGGCACACCAATGCCAACAAACTAAAACCATCAAAAGCAACGACTGGGACATTCCGTTAGATGCGTTAATTACAGAAACAAATCTATATAGATTCAAGCATTTTTAAGCAATTTTGCTCTATAATAGATACCTAATAAAATTAATAACTTGGAATCTACATGAGCAACAATTCATTACATAAAAATAAAATAAAAATTTTACTACTTGAAGGGTTGCACCCAAGTTCAACAGAAGTTTTTAATGACAATGGTTATGACAATATTGAATACATTAAAAGTTCATTGGTCGATAACGAATTAAAAGACAAAATTAAAGATGTACACTTTATCGGTATCCGTTCTCGTACCCACTTAACGGAAGAAGTTTTAAAAGAAGCTAAAAAACTAATTGCCATCGGCTGTTTTTGTATCGGCACAAACCAAGTCGATTTAGAAGCCGCTAAACGCTTAGGAATCCCTGTTTTTAACGCTCCATTTTCAAACACCCGTTCGGTTGCTGAATTAGTTCTTGGCGAAATTTTATTATTACTAAGAAACATTCCTGCCAAAAATGCCAAGCTTCACCGTGGAGAATGGGATAAATCAGCAAACGGAGCGGTTGAAGCCCGCGGAAAAACACTCGGAATCATCGGTTATGGTCACATCGGTACCCAATTAAGCATTATGGCTGAAAGCATAGGTATGCGAGTTAAATTTTATGACATTCAAACCAAATTACCGCTTAGTAATGCCACACAAGTAAAATCACTTGATCAATTATTAAAAATATCTGACATCATTTCGCTACATGTCCCAGAAAATGATAGCACCCAAAACATGATGACCAAAGCCAACTTCGCTAAAATGAAAAAAGGCGCAATTTTTATCAATGCTGCACGCGGAACTGTCGTCGGTATTGATGCCTTAGCGGACGCTCTGAAATCAGGTCATCTTGGCGGTGCTGCTATTGATGTATTCCCTGTTGAACCAAAATCAAATGACGAAGAATTCATTTCACCTTTGCGTGGTATTGATAATGTTATTTTAACCCCACATATAGGTGGAAGCACCCAAGAGGCACAAGCGAACATTGGTTTAGAAGTTGCCAGTAAATTAGTTAAATATTCTGATACGGGCATAACAATTTCAGCTAAAAACTTCCCCGAAGTGTCTTTACCAGAGCATAAAGACCCTGAAAAATGCGGTGGAAACTGTAGCCGATTACTTCACATTCACCACAACCAACCGGGTGTAATGATTCAGATAAATAATGCATTTTCAGAGATAAATATTGCCGCCCAATACCTACAAACTAATAGAGAAATTGGCTATGTTGTTATTGATATTGACACGAAAGACAGAGAAATCGGTTTGAAAAAATTAAAGGCGATTGATGGCACTATCCGCACTCGAATTTTGCACTAATAGAAGAAATAAACCATGAAAATAGATGACTTAATAGAACACTTTAATAACATTGTTGGTTCCAAAAAAGTACTTACCCAAGAGACCAAAACAGCATACTATCGTAGTGGATTTCGTTCTGGTAGTGGAACTGCGTTAGCCGTTCTCTTTCCTAGCACTCTTTTAGAACTATGGAAACTAATAGAAACCTGTGTAAATGCCAATTGCATTATCATCATGCAAGCCGCAAAAACAGGATTAACCGAAGGCTCTGCCCCAAGTGGCAGTGATTACGATAGAGAAGTTGTCGTTATTAACACTCTCAGCATAAGCCAAATACACCTAATCAACGATGGTAAACAAGTAGTCAGTTTACCAGGTGCCAGTTTACACAGCCTTGAAGAAGAGCTTATGAAAATTAACCGTGCACCTCACTCCGTCATAGGTTCATCACAAATTGGAGCAACTGTCATAGGCGGAATTGCCAATAATTCAGGTGGGGCACTAGTCAAAAGAGGACCAGCCTATACCGAACTAGCCCTATATGCTCAAGTTGATGAGAATGGGAAATTACATCTAATAAACCATCTAGGAATTGACGGACTTGGTGAGACACCTGAAGAAATATTAACCAATATTCAAACAGGTAATTTTGAAGCTGAAAACATACAAAATGATACCAGAATGGCATCCGATAATGAATACATCGAACGAGTACGCGATATAACATCTGATATTCCATCTCGCTTTAATGCCGATGAACGAAGATTGTTCGAAGCAAGTGGTTGTGCAGGAAAACTAGCGGTATTTGCAGTAAGAACCGATACCTTTGCAATACCTAAAAAAGAACAGGTCTTTTATCTTGGCACTAACGACCCCAAAAAACTTTCAAAATTACGCAGAGATATTTTAACGGACTTTAAAAATCTACCTGAAATGGCAGAATACTTACACCGCACCATCTTTAACATCACCGAAGATTACGGTAAAGATACTTTTTTAGCGATTAATTATTTAGGTACTAAAAAGATGCCTCAATTCTTCGCTATAAAAGCAAAGATAGAGCATTTATTAAAACGCACGCCACTACTTTCAGACAAGCTTCCCGATAAATTTTTATATTATTTTAGTAAGCTGTTTCCACAACAACTCCCTAAAAAGATGCTAGACATTAGAGATAGATATGAACACCACCTTATTTTAAGCATGAGTGGTGAAGGTATTGAAGAAGCACAAAATTACCTAAATAAACATTGGCTAAATGATGAAAATGATGGTTTTTTTGCCTGTACCGAAGCAGAAGGTGAAAAAGTGCTACTACATAGGTTTGCAGCAGGTGGTGCCGCTGGGCGTTACCAAATGATAAACAGCAACGAAGTAGAAAAAATATTAGCCCTCGACATAGCATTACGACGCAATGATGACAACTGGGTAAAAGAATTACCTAAAGAAATTAGCGACAACCTTGCCTACACCATGCATTTTGGGCATTTTATGTGTAATGTTTTCCACCAAAACTTCCTATTCAAAAAGGGAACAGACAAGGTAAAAATGAAAAAACTAATGCTTGAATTCCTTGATTCCGAAGGGGCAAAATACCCTGCCGAACACAATGTAGGGCATTTATACGAAGCAGAAAATAGCTTACAAAAATTCTATCTTAAACTTGACCCAACCAATACCTTTAACCCTGGTATCGGCAAAATGAGCAAGTACCAACGCAACTGTAATTGCTGTAGCTAAAAATTGCCAGGGGCTGGTAGCCCCGATATTCCTCCATAAACCTAAGGCCTTCTCCGCTTTGTTGAGTGAAAAATCATGATTATGCGTAAAATAATGAATCAT
>CAYMAW010000121.1:0-3888 GCA_964388565.1 uncultured Piscirickettsiaceae bacterium
TGTAATTTGTGCTGTTGATTTTTTTTATAAAAATTAGGATAGAATTCTAATACTTGCTCTCTAAAACAGTGTTTTTTTCCTAATAGCAACAATTCTTCATCTTTTATTTGTTTTATATCAATTGATTTGAGGTTTCTAAATTTATGCCTGTTAGATACAGCTAAGATAAAAGGTTCTTTATAAAGTGTTTGGGTTATAAAGTTGTTATTTTTTAATGTTTCAGAAATTATGATTAGATCTAATTCTCCTGAATTTAATTTTTCAATTAAAATTTCAGTGTAATTTTCTTCTATTGATAATTTTATATTTGGAATTGTTTGATTAAATATCTGAATCATTTTAGAAAAAATATAAGGTCCTATTGTATAAATAGTGCCTATTTTAATAGTTGAAAATTCTTCATTTTCATCATTTGCTAGTTGTTTAATATTTTCAACATTGATTAGTATATTTTTAGCTATTGATAATACTTTTTTACCTATATCTGTTATTAAAATACTATTCTTTTGTCTTTCAAAAATACAAATATTTAATTGTTCTTCTATTTTTTTTATAGCAATACTTAATGTCGGTTGACTAACAAAACAATTCTTTGCAGCTTGTCCAAAGTTTTTAGTTTTTTCTAATTCAAGGCAGTATTTTAATTCAGTTAAGGTTATATTAAATTTATATATTTATATATTATATTTATTATTATTATTATTTGTCTTTCGTTTTTTTGTAGATAATTATATATTTTTTAAAAACAACATTATGTTATCATGTTTATAACTAATAAAGTAACTAAGATTATTTAGTATGTATTTTATGTTATTTATTTGTGGATAAATATATAGGCGTTATAGTTTACTTTTTTTATTCACATTTATCCACAGGTTATAACTATAGTTTAAGTAACTCTTCTTCATAAATATCATTAGAGTTTTGATTGTATAATTGATCTCTTAGCATTCTTTTAAAGTTAAGTTTATTTTGAACTGCATCAGGAAGATCTGTAAATAATAAGATTTGTTTTTCTATTAATGTATTAATTAAATCTTCAATTACCCTAACCATTCCTAAATCTAGCTCTAGGATAGTATCTTTTACCATTTCATTATTTTCATTAATGAAAGTTTTAACATCTTCATCAAAAAAAGAGCCTTTTATAAAGTTTTCAGTTGGTTCTAAATTTATTTCTGTAATATTATTTCTTTCATCTCGTTTGATATAAATCATGGTAATTTGACCTTTTTTTAATGATGATTTTTTTAGTGACTATTATGTTGTTGTTTCACCTAATAATTCAGTTAATCTATCGTTTTCTGAATAATCAACAGGGCAATCAATAATAGTGACGGTATTTTTTTTGATAGCTTCTTTTAAAGCAGGTAAAAGTTCACTTGTTTTAGAAATTTTAATTCCTACTGCACCAAATGATTCGGCATATTTAACAAAATCAGGATTTTTAAAATCAATATTGGATGAACGACCGTAAGTTTTTTGTTGTTTCCAATTTATTAGACCATATTGGCTATCATTCCAAATTAGGATTACAAAGGGTATATTATTGCGTAAAGCGGTTTCAATTTCTTGTGAATTCATCATGAAACCAGCATCACCTGTAACGGCTACAACTGCTTTATTAGGATAAGCAAGTTTTGCACCGATTGCACCAGGAACGGCTATTCCCATGCTAGCAAAACCATTAGAAATAATACATGTGTTGGGTTGTTCACTTTTAAAAAAACGCGCCATCCACATTTTATGGGCACCTACATCGCTTATGGCTATGTCTTGCTCAGACATGGTGGTTCTAAGATCCCATACTATTTTTTGTGGTTTAACTGGAAAGGCTTCACTTTTTGAATGTTTATTCATTTCATTAATCATGGCTGTTCTGATTTTGAAAGGAGTTGGGTAGTTATCTTTTTGTGGAATTTTTTTAGCTAATGCGGTTAAATTACGACCAATGTTACCAATTAATTCAATATCTGGAAGATAACTAGAATCTACTTCTGATGCTTTAGTATCTATGTGAATAATGGTGTGTTTTTGATTGGGATTCCATAAATTAGGATGGTATTCAACCATATCAAAACCAACACATAAAATTAAGTCAGAATTTTGAAAACCGCCATTTTCGTAATCACCTTTTTGTAAACCAACCGTTCCCATTGAAAGTGAATTTTTATAATGGGGTACAATTCCTTTTGCCATAAAGGTATTTACAATTGGAATTTTGGTAAATTCTGAAAAATGTTGTAAGTTTTTTGATGAGTTTGCTCTTACAGCACCATTACCAACTAATATAAGGGGGTTTTTAGCGTCTTTTATTAATTTAGCCGCTTCTTTTATTAATTTAGCATCAGCGAGCGTTAAACGCGATGTAATGACTTTTAAGGGTTTATCTTGAGTAGTCATTTCTGCTATATTTTCAGGAAAATCAATAAAAGAAGCACCAGGTTTTTCAGCTTGGGATAATTTAAATGCTTTACGGACTACTTCAGGAATTGTTTCAGGTTCTAATATTTGAATGGCATATTTAGTAATAGGTTTGAAAATACTTACCAAATCTAATACTTGATGAGATTCTTTATGCATACGATGGGTTGCGGCTTGTCCTGCAATGGCAACAACAGGTGAGTTGTCCATGTTAGCATCAGCGACGCCTGTAATGAGATTGGTCGCACCTGGACCAAGCGTAGCTAAACAAACCCCTGCTTTTCCGGTTAGACGCCCATAAACATCTGCCATGAAAGCAGCACCTTGTTCATGACGGCAGGTAATAAATTTTATTTTAGAGTTTAATAAAGCATCCATTACATCTAGATTTTCTTCACCAGGGATACCAAAGATGTATTCAACTTGCTCATTTTCTAAACATTGAATAAAAAGGTTAGATGCTTTCATTTTAAAGTTACCAAATCTTTGTAACTATTAAGACTTATTTAAGGAAACGCTTAACAACCGCCAATTTTTTTTCAGTAAAATTATAATTGTGGTTATTCAATTGTTCTTAAAACTAAGTAGTTACTTATTTATTAGTTAAATAATCAACTAATTCCCATAATTTTTTACGGCTGGTTGCCATGGTTACATTGGTTAAATATTTACCATTTATTATAATAGCGGGTACACCTTCTGCATTGTATATTTCTGTTTTAACTTTAGCTTTTTGTACCATTTGATTTACTTTAAAACTTTTAAACATTTGTTTGTAGTCGTTTGGTTTAATTCCCATAGGTTCAGAAAATTTAGCTAATTGTGTTAGTGTAAAAATTTCTTTTTTATCACCTTGTATTGCTTTAAAGTAAGCAGGATGAAATTGTTTTTCAATTCCTAGTGCAACGGCGGTGTAATAAACTCTTGCCATAAATATCCAATTAGGACTTTTTAATACGGCAGGCATTTGTTCAAAATGAACATCGCTTGGCTTGGTTTTTAGCCATTTATGTAAACTTGGCTCTAGGTAATAACAATGTGGGCAACCATAGAAAAAAATTTCAGTTACTTGCTTTTTATAAGGGGCGGTATCTACTTTTTTATTTAATTTTTGATAGTGAATTCCTTCAAAAAATTTAAAGTCATTTTTTACTTTGTCATTGGCTTTATCACTAAAACCAGTTAGTAAAAAAAAACTTAATAGTATTGCAGTAAGCTTATAAAATTTCATTTTTTATAGTTCTCCATAAGAGTGTAATCCTGAAAGAAACATATTAACACCTAAAAAGGCAAAGGTGGTAATTAATAAACCAATTAATGCCCACCATGCCATTGGAGCACCGCGCCAACCTTTTGAGGTACGAAGATGTAACCAAGCGGCATAGTTTAACCAAACTATTAGTGCCCAAGTTTCTTTTGGATCCCATGACCAGTAGCCACCCCAAGCTTCAGCAGCCCACATGG
>CAYMAW010000122.1:0-3828 GCA_964388565.1 uncultured Piscirickettsiaceae bacterium
CCCATCATTATGAGTGATGTGCTCTAACCAACTGAGCTATGTAGCCAAAAGAAGATGCGTATTATAGAGTTTTTAACAGTTTTGTCAATTATAAAATAATAAAAACACACTTATATTTTGCAAATAGAAACCCAAGACATTGATTTACATCGTAAATTTAACTTATTATACAAACCAATAGCTTGTACTGTATAACCTACAGAGTTTAGGTTATACATTAAACCTAAAGTGCATCACATCGCCATTTTTTACAATGTAATCTTTACCTTCTAAGCGTTGTTTTCCTGCTGACTTTGCCCCTGCATCGCCTTTAAATTCGATAAAATCATCATAAGCAGTCACTTCTGCTTTAATAAAACCTTTTTCAAAATCAGTATGAATAACGCCTGCCGCTTGCGGTGCGGTTGCACCAACTTTTACTGTCCAAGACCTTACTTCTTGTACACCTGCCGTAAAGTAAGTTTGTAAACCTAGTAATTTGTAAGCGGCTTGAATAACACGATTTAAACCTGGCTCTGTCTGACCTATTTCAGATAAAAAATCTTCTTTATCTTCATCATCAAGCTCTGCTATCTGCTCTTCAATTTCTGCACAAATGGCGACGACAACGGCTCCCTGTTCCCCTGCTAATTTTTTAACAGAATCTAGTAATGGATTATTTTCAAAACCATCTTCACTTACATTAGCAATATACATCATTGGTTTAATGGTTAATAAGTGTAACCCTCGCAAAAGGGCACGATCATCATCTGATAGCTCAATTAAGCGGACTAAAACACCTTGTTCAACTTGTTTTAAAACTCGATCGTATACTTCTTTTTTCGCAACGGCTTCTTTATCGCCACTTCTTGCGGTTCTTTGCACTTTTTGAATTGCTTTTTCAATTGAATCTGCATCTGCAAACGAAAGTTCCATATTAATAATTTCAATATCTGAAAGCGGATCTATTTTACCTGCAACATGTATGATGTCATCATTCTCAAAACAACGAACGACCTGAACAATGGCATCTGTCTCACGGATATTTGATAAAAACTTATTCCCTAGACCTTCGCCTTTTGAAGCCCCTTCAACTAATCCTGCAATATCCATAAAATCCACTGTTGCGGACATGACTCTTTCTGGATTAACAATCTCCGCGAGATTTTTTTCGCGAACATCAGGAACTGCCACCACACCTACATTTGGTTCAATCGTACAAAAAGGGTAGTTAGCAGATTCAATTCCTGCATTAGTTAACGCATTAAACAGAGTTGATTTCCCAACATTTGGTAAACCTACTATTCCACATTTAATTGCCATTTTTAACTCTCCTATTTATTGTTTGAGTGAAGTGTTTGCATTGCTGCTTCTAAATTATTGTTTAACAAATCAGTTAGGACTTTTGTTGCCTGATAAATTGCATCATCAATCATTGAAAAATCTATTTTTGATGGCGATTTTAACACATAATCAACCACTTGATTTCGCTCTCCAGGATGCCCGATCCCTAACCTTAGTCTCAAAAAATCTTTACTTGATAAGGCTAAAATTGTATCTCGCAGTCCATTATGTCCACCATGTCCGCCAGTTTTTTTTAACTTCGCAACACCTACGGGCAAGTCAAGTTCATCATGAACGACAAGAATTTCTTCTACTGATATTTTATAAAACTTTGCTAAAGATTGGATCGATTGACCGCTACGATTCATAAAGGTACTTGGTTTTAAAAGCCAAAAGTCTAAACCATTAGATTGAATGCGTGCGACCTGTCCTAAGAATTTGGTTTCTGGACGAAATTGTACGCTAAACTGACGAGCAATTTCCTCCACAAACCAAAAACCCGCATTATGTCGTGTCTGTTCGTATTGCTGACCAGGGTTTCCTAATCCAACAATTAACTTTACAGATGACATAATACGGGCTTCAAAAATCGTAAGTTAAATAAATGACTATTTAACTTTAGTGATTCCTACAACTGATTGATCGTAATCCGTGCTTCCGTGACTTAGTGCTGTAATTGTCACGCCTTTAGGTAAGTCTAAATCAGATAAACGGAAACTTTGACCTGCATCCATTCCAGAAACATCAACTGTAATTTTAGTTGGTAAATTTTTAGCTTGACACTTAACTTCAATGATTTGTTGCATGAAAGTCATCATTCCACCCAATTTAACACCTGGAGACTCTGCCTGACCAGTAAATTCAAGTGGTACGCGTTTAATCACTACCGAAGTTTTCCCAACTCGTTGAAAATCTATATGAGACACTAGATTTGTTGCTGGATGACGCTGAAGGTCTTTAATAACGCACTCTTCTTTTGTTCCTGCACCTTCAACCGTTAATACGGTATTAAAAATATCTTCATTTTCTAGTGCATGCTCAACTCGATTTGAAGCTAAAGAAACTGATTTTGCGTCTTTTCCTGCACCATAGATGATTGCTGGGATTTTACCCGCGTGACGTAGGCGGCGGCTCGCACCTTTACCATTGTCTTCGCGAAGTTCTGCAGTCCATACTTGACTCATAATGTTTTACTCCATTATTGATATAGGCCTTATTTTTGCTCATATCAAACTTTAAAAATTCTACGCTCGCGACCAAGCTTAGAAATGAAGTGCGGTATTATACATAAAATTTGAAGACCTTTGCATAAAATAATTACAAGGTAACAATGAGATAGGTAGGAAAACAATCAATTCTAATTTCAAATAAGAATTAACGCCTAAGCCCTGTAAAAAAAACAAGGGCTTAAATAAAATTAAAGAACTTTTTACTCTATGGCAAGAAGAACCGATACGGACTCTTCTTTATGAACTTTTAAGATAGTTTTTCCTAACACTGGTGCAATAGAAACTTGACGAATCTTACCTGAATTATTCGCCTCCGGTGAAAGAGGGATCGTATCGGTCACAACAAGTTCAGTTAAAACAGAGTTATTTATACTCTCTACCGCTGAACCCGATAAAACAGGATGAATAACATAAGCACTCACGCTATTAGCTCCATGCTCGATAAGAGCTTGGGCCGCTTTGCATAAAGTACCTGCTGTATCAACCATGTCATCGACTAAAATACAATCTTGCCCTTTTACATCACCGATGATATTCATCACTTCTGAAATATTTGCCTCTGGGCGGCGTTTATCAACTATTGCCATTTCACAGCCTAGTGACTTTGCAACAGCTCGCGCTCTTACCACACCACCCATATCGGGGGAAACGACGAGCATATTATCTTTAGAGATATGTTTTGATTTTCTCATATCCGTTACTAAAGTTGGTGAGCCATAGATGTTATCAACAGGAATATCAAAAAAGCCCTGAATCTGGTCAGAGTGTACATCAATTGTAATCACTCTATTAGCGCCTGCTACGGTCATCATATCGGCAACTAATCTAGCGGTAATAGGTACTCTAGCAGAATGAGGTCGTCTATCTTGCCTTGCATAACCATAATAAGGAAGAACCGCGGTTATTCTTCTTGCTGACGCTCTTTTTAGGGCATCAATCATTAAAAGCAACTCCATTAGGCTACTATCAGGATTAGGCGCACAGGTTGGTTGCAGCACATAAACATCTGTACCGCGAACCGATTCATTTATTTGAACTGCAATTTCACCGTCACTAAACCGACCGACATTTGCTAGACCAAGAGCGATACCCGTTGTTGTTGAGATTTTTTCAGCTAAAGGAAGGTTGGCATTACCAGCAAAGATTCTAACATTCTTATAAGGCATTTTAGGGTGTCTCCGACTAATTGTTAGCGATGAAACAAAAGAAGTAATTAGGGTAAGATAATGGCAGGGCTAGCAGGATTTGAACCTGCGCATGACGGCATCAAAAGCCG
>CAYMAW010000123.1:0-3775 GCA_964388565.1 uncultured Piscirickettsiaceae bacterium
ACCGCGTTGCCTAATAAAGCGACCCGCCCCTGGTGATTTTTGATTTAGTTGGAAAACACAGTAATTGGAATGTATAATCATTCACATAAATTAATGTACCCAAATTCCTATCTGCGGATTCGGGATGTAGTATTTTTTAGATAAAAAAGGTTAGTAATATGGATAAGAGTTTTCATTATTTGATGCGAGAAAGAACGGAAATAGCGGTAAGATATGATGCAATAACCGAAGCGATTTGGTGTTATTCAAAGCCTAGTAGCCAATCTTTTTCTACGGTTGAAATTTTGACTCAGTACAAAGAATTTCAAGAAGAACTTATTGCGTACTTTGAGAACTCAAAATTCCAACCAAAAACTCCTATTAAATATCTTGTAAATGCTTCGCTAACCTCGAATGTTTTTAATTATGGTGGAGATTTGAATTTTTTAACAAAACTTCTTCTTGAGAGAAATAGAAAAAAATTCTTTGACTACGCTAAATTAATTGTAGATGTTACTTATCTAAACTATGTAAATTTAAACTTGCCAATTACCACCATCTCTTTGGTAGAGGGTGACGCATTAGGTGGTGGACTGATTAGTGCCATTTCGACCGAATTTTGTATTGTTGAAGAACAGTCAAGAATGGGCTTCCCAGGCAAACGCTTTAATTTAATGCCCGGTATTAGTGGGTATAGCTTGTTAGCTAGACTAGTAAATACAGAAGAAGCAGATAAAATGATTGCTAACGGCAAAATTTATGATTCTTCTGCGTTGCTTGAAAAAGGTGTGGTTACACAGGTTGTTAAGCAAGGGGAAGGTGAGGAAGCCATTAAAAGTTTTATTAAAAAACATAGACAAACGACTGTTCATAATAAAGAACCCCATCTTTCACGAAAAATCAATCAAAGTGTTGAGTATGATGAACTTATCCACTCTGCTGAAAAATGGATTGATAGAGTAATGAAATTGAATGCTGAAGACTTTAAAGCCATAGAAAAAATTATAGAGACACAAAATCAAAAAGATACTGGTCAGTCATTTGGTTTAAGGGCGAAACAAAACAGACGATTCGATAAATTGGAACTAGAGTTTCCTTTTAAAACTACAGACGGTCGCGTTGTGACAGAGAATAGGCGAGGCGGTCGTGACCCTAGAGATGTATAGTTTTTTTAATTTTTAGTATTTAATGGGTTTTACAGGTTTTTTATGAGTACAACACTGATTGTTTTTTTAGTTTTTTGTGTATTGGTTGTCGTGTATCTTATCCACATTTACAACAAGCTCGTAGAATTAAGAAATAAATTTAAAAATGCTTTTGTGCAAATTGATATACAGCTTAAACGACGATATGATCTAATTCCTAATTTAGTAAAAGTAGCTAAGGAAGCAATGGAGCATGAGAAAGAAACGCTTGTTGCGGTGATAGAAGCGCGTAACGGGGCAAAGTCTTCATTAGAATCCGTCGCAGAAAATCCAGGTGATGCCACCCTTATTGCTCAATTATCTTCAGCAGAAAGTAATTTAAGTGGAGCCATGTCTGGTTTTAGAATGGTAATGGAAGCCTATCCTGATTTAAAAACCAATCAAAATATGATGCAATTAAGTGAAGAATTGACTTCTACAGACAATAAAGTAACCTTTGCTCGTCAAGCATTTAATGATTTTGTTATGGATTACAATACCTATCGTCAAAGTATGCCTCAAACTTTATTAGCACCTGCTTTTGGTCATCCTACCGACGCACAAATGCTGGAGTTTGAAGATAGAGAAGCGATACAAGCCGCCGCAAAAGTTGAATTTTAATCTTTGTAGTTGGGTTTTAGAGTGTGAATTTTTATAAAGCACAAAGTCTTGCGAAGCAAAAAACACTTTATTTAGTCTTGTTTTTTATCTTTATTTTATTTTTAATCATTGTCTTTAGTTCAATCGTTCTGATAGTTATATTTTCCCTTTCA
This sequence comes from uncultured Piscirickettsiaceae bacterium, assembly GCA_964388565.1. Lineage (GTDB taxonomy): Bacteria > Pseudomonadota > Gammaproteobacteria > Thiomicrospirales > Thiomicrospiraceae > Hydrogenovibrio. The sequence continues at coordinate 1,937 of CAYMAW010000123.1, forward strand.
AATGCAGAATCTTCTTTTAGTAATATATTCAGTTCGTTATTTTCAGATGAAAACAAGGCCGTTTTTTATGCCGTCTCGGCTTTTATTGTTGGTGGGGCAATCTTAAGCTCCTTCTCAAAAAACAAGCAATTATCTAAAGGTGGGGGCGTGATTGCCGCAAGTATGGGGGGCGTTAAATTAGCCTCAAATACAGAAAGTTTAAATCAACGAAAATTATTAAATGTAGTGGAAGAAATGGCAATAGCATCAGGAATGCCCGTTCCTGAAGTCTTTGTACTCAAATCAGAAAAAGGCATAAATGCCTTTGCGGCAGGTAATAATCCGTCGGATGCCGCGATAGGTGTCACTCAAGGCTGTATTGACAAATTAACACGCCCACAACTTCAAGGTGTGATAGGTCATGAGTTTAGCCATATTTTAAATGGTGATATGCGTTTAAATACTCGTATTATTATGATTATTCATGGCGTTGGTTTTGTCGGTAATCTAGGCTATATTTTGATGAAAACTAGTCGCCATTGGAATAGAAATGTTGTAATGGGTGTGGTTTTAGCAGGGTTTGTCTTATTGGTATTGGGCTGGATAGGAAACCTTGCCGGAAAAATTATTCAAGCCGCAGTGAGTCGACAACGAGAATTCCTAGCGGATGCTTCATCGGTTCAGTTTACGCGCGATCCATCAGCCATTGCAGATGCTTTGAAAGTGATTGGTTGGGGTAAAACTTCATCGAGAATAAAGAATAAAGAAGCCAAAGAAATCGCCCATATGTTTTTTGGCGAAGGATTTAAATCTCTATTTGGCTCTTTGTTTAATACGCATCCGCCAATAGAAGACCGTATTTTAGCCATTGAACCAGAGTGGGAGGGTGATTTTCTTGAACCTGTCTTAAATAAAGAATTATTGTTTTCGGCTAAAAGTAGCACAATAAAACAGGCGACCATGCTATTCCCTATGGGCTTGCAGATACTTTCTCGTGCCGGAGTCAATGTAAATAAATTGAGTGAATCCAATCAAGGTAAATTAAATCAATTAATCTTAAATACGCGTGATCCTTTTGATGCAATGACTTTAGTGGTCGCAATTTTAATTTACAAAGAGAAAGTGTCGATAGATCTTCTAGCAAATTGGTCGTTAAATTTTCAAAAAATAAAAGTAGAAAGTTTACGGGAAAGAGTAGGTCAACAAATCACTTTATTATCTAGTGTCGGCTTAATCAACTTTTTACCCCTAGTTGAACTAGCCATTCCGAGTCTAAAAAATCTGTCGATTAATCAATATTTACCTTTTAAATCACTGCTTAAAACAATTATAGAAGATGATGATGAAAAAGAAACCGTATTTGAAAAAAGTATTTACCAGCTTGTTATTCATTATTTAGATAGCCATTTTGGTATTTTAAAACCTAGTGCAGTACGCTATTATTCTACAAGCCAAGTCTCCGCAGAATTGCAAGTCGTTTTGTCTGTCGTCATCCATTTTGGAGAAGAAGGGCATGATTCTGCATTAGAGCAAAAAGAGAAACAGTATCTTTTTAATAAAAGTTTAGTTAGGTTGGGCTTGTTAGCACATCCATTAACATTAGTTGACGATGAAACCTCACAGGAATTATTTGAAAAATCAGTTGAAAAACTAAAATATTGCTCAAAGAAACTAAAACTAAAAATAGTTGAAACACTTGCTATCTGCGTTGAATCTGACGAGAAGGTTAATAGCATCGAAATAGAACTAGTATTTTCTATCGCCATTACGCTAGAAGTTCCCTTGCCAAGACTAACTTAAGGAAACGCTTAACAACTGATTGAAATTCTGCGTGGACTTCTAGCTCATCAATTCTAGGCA
>CAYMAW010000124.1:0-3736 GCA_964388565.1 uncultured Piscirickettsiaceae bacterium
CTATTTGCGGATTAGGGAAAATACAATTTGTACCAAGATATCTCTGTGCAGTTTTTGAAAAAATGATTGCTGGTATCTTCTCAAAAGTCTGTATTCCTATGAAATGTTCGGGCGAGGTAAAAAGTACCAGGGGGGGTAGTTACCCCATTAACCTTGTTTTTGCTTCTTGGTATTTCTCAATCGTAGCATCAATTACATATTTTGGTAACGATGGTGCTGGCGATTTTTTATCCCAGTCTAGCGTGTCTAAATAATCTCTGATATATTGCTTGTCAAAACTTTCAGGGTTGCTACCTATTTTATAGGTAGACTCTCTCCAAAATCGTGAACTATCAGGTGTTAGTGCTTCATCAATTAGGTGGATAACACCATTTTCATCTTCGCCAAATTCAAACTTAGTGTCAGCGATAATAATACCTTTTTCTAACGCATATTCTGCTGCCATCGTATAAAGTTGAATGCTTAATTTTTTAACTTGTTCCGCTCGTTTTTTGCCAATTAATTGGATCGTATCATCAAATGAAATGTTTTCATCATGTTCTCCAACTTCCGCTTTAGTTGAAGGAGTGAAGAGCGTTTCAGGAAGTTGTTGAGCAAGTTGTAATCCAGTCGGTAATTGGATGCCACAAACTGTCCCTGATTCTTGGTATTCTTTCCACCCCGACCCGACAAGATAGCTCCTTACAATAGCTTCAATAGGCAAGGGTTTTAGCTTACGCACAATCATTCCCCTACCATCTATTTTTTTGATTTCTTCTGCGGTTAAGATATCTGAAAGTTTTAAGTCGTTAGCTATTTGATTAGGCAGAATATGGGCTGATTTATCCATCCAGAATCTAGCCATTTCGGTTAATATTTTTCCTTTACCAGTAATCGCCGTTGGTAAAACTGCATCAAATGCAGAGATTCTGTCAGAAGTTATAATTAGTAAATGTGTATCATCTACATCATAAAGATCACGCACCTTTCCCTTGTTAATTAAGGGTAGGCTAGTTAAATTTGACTCATGTAATGTGTTCATTTTTTTATCCCTTCCGAATTAATGTCTGATTGGTCAGTAATTTCGTCTTTTGTGGGGTAGGGCATTTTAGTGTGTCCGTAGCGAACCAGTATCAATGTTACACCAATAATAAGTATGGTGCCAGCGATGGTTATCATTTCAAGACTTTCAAGCTGTTTGACATCGATTATCAAATATCGTGCTAAGGCAATAATAGCAATGTAAAGTGGGAAACGGATAGGTAGTTTCCCTGTCTCAAGGTATACCTTTACCATGGCGAGGATTTCTAAATATAAAAATAACATCAAGAGGTCGGGAAGATTAACTTGCATCTTACTTATCATGTGAGATATTTCAACGCTAGAGGCAATAATGGTTGCGATAGCAATGATCACCAAGCCTAATATTTCAACCATGTGGATAGCATTTTTTATTGGTTTTAAGTTCGAGTTTTGAGACATTTTTTTACTCTATTTGTTATTGTTGCAGATAACTATTATCGCAAAATAATACTTAAATAACAGATAAAATAGCTCTTCTCTGTTAAAATTGACGAATTATTAAAGAAAATTAAATTGTTACAAGGATTATGAACATGACTAAAAAAGAAAACTGGATTGCTCCATCAATTTTATCAGCAGATTTTGCGCAATTAGGAACGGATGTTAAAGATGTGATTGCCGCAGGTGCAGATGTTGTGCATTTTGATGTAATGGATAATCATTATGTATCTAACCTAACTATTGGGCCATTAGTTTGCGATTCACTTAAAAACTTCATGGTAAGAGAGGGCGTTGAAGCGCCGATTGATGTGCACTTAATGGTTAAACCTGTTGATCGTATTATCCCTGACTTTATTAATGCTGGTGCAGATTATGTTACTTTTCACCCAGAAGCTTCTGAGCATGTTGACGGTTCTTTAGGTTTAATTAAAAGCATGGGTTGTAAGGCAGGGTTGGTTTTTAACCCTTCAACCTCTTTAAGCTACCTTGAACATGTGATGGATAAAATTGATATGATTTTAATTATGTCTGTAAATCCTGGTTTTGGTGGGCAATCGTTCATTGAGCAATCATTAGAAAAATTAAGAATGGCTCGTAAATTAATTGATGCTTCTGGTCGTGATATTCGTTTAGAAATTGACGGTGGCGTGAAGGTAGAAAATATTCGTGCCGTTGCCGAAGCTGGCTGTGATACTTTTGTATCAGGTTCTGGTATCTTTGGTAAGACTGGTGCAAATGATGCAAATCGTTATGATACTGTTATTAAACAAATGCGTGATGAGTTAGCAAAAGCGTAACTAACACAAAATAATATAATAAAGCAAAGGCACGGTATTTTAAAATACCGTGCCTTTGTAACTTTAAGATAATGTATAAAATGTCGATAAAAAAAATAAAACCAGTATTTATTCTAATAGATTTAGATGGAACTTTAATTGATAGCGTACCTGATTTAGCCTATTGCGTTGATGAAATGATGAAGCAGATTGATATGCCTGTTCGTGGTGTTGATGCAGTGCGTAATTGGGTAGGAAATGGTGTTGAAACTCTAACGGAAAGAGCGTTAGTGAACGCTGTTGAAGGAACACCTGATGCAGACTTAAAAGCAAAGGCCTACCCTATTTTTCTAGAACTTTACAAACACAACAACTCACAACGTTCATGTGTTTATGACGGAGTTAAAGAAGGTCTTCAATGGATGAAAGACAACGGCTACCGCATCGGTTGTGTTACGAATAAAGCAGAAGCATTTACTGTTCCATTATTAAAAAGCAAGGGGCTATTCGACCTATTTGAAGTAATTGTTTCTGGTGATACTTGTGAAAAGAAAAAACCAGATCCAATGCCATTATTACATGCTGCAAAGTTGCTGAATGTTGATCCAAATAATGCACTAATGCTAGGCGATTCTCGTTCTGATGTTAAGGCGGCAAGAGCAGCAAATTTTAATATTTTTTGTATGACTTATGGTTACAACCATGGTGAAGATATTCGTGACTATAACCCAGATGTCGTAATGGATTCATTCATGGAACTACCTAACTATTTAGAAAGTAAGTAAAATGCGGTTTTTAATCACCTTGTTTACTACGTTAACCAAACCTTTTTGGTGTTCGTTTCAAGGTGTTAAGCAAGTGATTCAATTAGAAATATATAAGTTTAAAAGCAAAAGTAATGACTAGTCTAAATTTAAAAAACTTGACCGCAAGGGGTTATAAAACCGCCCCTGTTATGCGAACAATTTTATCAGATTATGATACGCCGTTAAGCGTGTACCATAAGGTAGCAGGCTGTTCACAAACCTACTTATTTGAATCTGTACAAGGTGGTGATAAATGGGGGCGTTACTCGATTATTGGTTTACCTTGTACCAAAAAGCTAGTTGTTGAAGATAAGCAAATTAGCGTTTTTGATAAAGGTGAGTTGATTGAACAACAGGTTTCTGATGATCCACTCGCTTGGATAGAAGCCTTTCAACAGCGTTTTAAAGTAGCAGAAGACTCATCAACATTACCTGTTTTTAGTGGTGGTCTAGTTGGTTATTTTGGCTATGATACGGTTCGATATATTGAACCTAGATTACAAGAATCCGCTCCTCAGCAAGATGACGTTGGTGTGGCAGATATTCAGTTAATGATTTCTGAAGAATTGGTGGTTTTTGATAATTTGAGTGGGCAACTACATGTTATTGTACACGCTGATTTAAGCAAATCAAATGCTGAAGAAATCGCCG
>CAYMAW010000125.1:0-3707 GCA_964388565.1 uncultured Piscirickettsiaceae bacterium
AATCCACTTACCTTCTGGTTTAATACCCGCTTCTTTCAATAGGTCAGATAAACGAACACCTGTATATTCAACGCAAGACATCATGCCGTGTGTCCATTGAACCGAGTTCAGTTGAACCCCTTTCCACTCTAACGCACCGTTAGCAGGACACTCAACAAAGTGAATTCTTGAAACCGAAGGAAAGCGTTTTAGGTCGTCCATTGTAAATATTAATGGTCGTTCAACTAAACCATGGATAACTAAACGATGCTTATCAGGGTCGATAGTCGGTACACCGCCGTGGAATCGTTCAAAATGAAGACCGTTTGGGGTAATAATTCCGTGCAAGCTCTGTAATGGGGTCATGGTGATTGACGCCATTGAGTCAGGTGTTAACCACTCAAGTGTACGGCGTTGTACTTCTTTCTCAAAAGGAGAAGGTACTCCGTAAGGGTATTTTCGAACACCAAAGCCAAGTACTTTACGAGCAGCTTGAACATCTAACACATCTGTAATTTCGGTTTTATTTGCATAAGGTGCGACGGCTTTTTTAGGGTCGAACTTTATATCGCTAGCCGTGGCAACTTGAGTGAATAGCACTCCACTTGCAACTGCGGCACCACCTTTTAAAAAGGACCTACGGCTTTGGTTGCGAGATTCATTCGTCTGAATCGCAACTTTTTCAACAATTTTATCTGTCATTTATTGCTCCTAACAGGCTTGGCTTTAAGCCAATACCGCCTTTTAAATAAGGAAAATCTTATATGCTTTTTTATAAAATAGCACTTTGAATCTCACAATTCTAACAAAATAAATAAGTAATAGCTTATATATTTTTCTTATAGGTTTATAGAGAATATGAATAAATTATTGAGGTATTAACAAAGTTTTTTAGCTTGAAGATAGTTGGCATATCGAACCAATTTTAGGCTCTTCAATGTCTTCTGCTACCTTCGCTAAAAATGATTGTAGTTCAGTGGTCGTTAGAACAGAAAGTATTTTATTCATAATCTCTGGTTCAATCGCAATCGTAGTGAAATCGCCATTTTTAAGTTGCACCTGTACGCCACAGGCATCCGCAATCGCTCCATTTTCGCCATTCCCTTCAACTAAACCCGCCTGTTCGCCAAATAATAAATCGGCATAATAGTGTTCAAATATCGCTACCGAATCATCGTCCAAAGTTTCAACAATAGAAACTTCATAGGAATAGGTTTCATTAATCGAGTTTTCTTGGCGAATATTGACATTAAAGCCTTTGTCTTTAACAAATTGACTGAATTTTTCAGTAACTTGTTGGTCAAAAAAAATATATTCAAAGTTATTTAGCATGAAAAGATTTCTATATTTATTTTTAAGGCTAAGAAGAGTATCATCTATTGCAATAAATATCAAAGAGAGAAATGAAATGATTAGTCGACAATTCCCAATTACTAGAATGCGTAGAATGCGTACGGATGATTTTTCCAGAAGACTCATGCGTGAGAACACCTTAACGGTCGATGATTTAATTTATCCCATGTTTATTATCGAGGGAGAGAATCAACGAGAAAAAATTGCTTCTATGCCAGGGGTCGAAAGATTAAGCCTTGATTTATTAATAGAGGACATAAAAGAACTGGCTGAATTGGGTATACCAATGGTTTCCTTATTTCCTGTTCCTGATATTAGCACCAAAACATTGGAAGCAGAAGAAGCCTATAATCCTAGTGGACTAATACAAAGAGCCATTCGAGCAATTAAAGAAACTATTCCTGAAATGGGCGTAATGAGTGATGTGGCATTAGACCCTTATACAACACACGGGCAAGACGGCATCATTGACGAAAATGGTTATGTGTTGAATGACGATACCATTGATGTTTTAATGCGACAAGCATTATCACATGCCGAAGCAGGCGTGGATGTAATCGGACCATCAGACATGATGGACGGACGAATTATTGATATTCGCGAGCATTTAGAAGATAACGGCTATATTCATACTAAAATATTATCCTATGCCGCCAAATATGCCTCCTCTTACTATGGACCTTTTCGTGATGCCGTCGGTTCTTCAACAACACTAGGCAAAGCAGATAAAAAAACCTATCAGATGGATCCTGCTAATATCAACGAAGCCTTACAAGAAGTAGCAATGGATATTGACGAGGGTGCTGACATGGTGATGATAAAACCAGGCATACCCTATTTAGATGTAGTGGCAAAAATTAAATCAGAATTTAAAATGCCCACCTTTGTTTACCATGTAAGTGGCGAATATGCCATGATAAAAGCTGCCTCTGCAAATGGTTGGATAGATGAGAAATCCGTGGTATTAGAAACACTATTAAGCTGCAAACGAGCAGGAGCAGATGGAATCCTAACCTATTATGCTAAAGATGTCGCAAAATGGTTAAAGGAAACAAAATGAGAGATTTATACGCCGTAGTAGGCGACCCAATAGGGCATTCAAAATCCCCCTTGATTCATCGCCTATTTGCCGAACAAACAGAACAAGCACTAAATTATGAAGCGATTCGTATTGACTTAGAGCAAGATGAATTTAGCTACGCCATCAAAACCCTAAAAGCAAAAGGTTACAAAGGTATAAATATTACCGTACCCTATAAACTAGATGCGTTTGAACAGGCAGATAATTTAACCGAACGAGCAAAAACAGCACAAGCTGTTAATACCTATATTTTTAATGAAGACGGCACGATTACAGGCGACAATACTGATGGAATTGGCTTGGTTAATGATATAGAAATAAATGGTAGCACCGCATTTAAAGATAAAACAGTGTTAATTTTAGGGGCAGGGGGAGCAGTGCAAGGAATTATGCAACCCATCTTAGAAAAACACCCCAAGTCAATTCATATCGCCAACCGTACTCCAAAAAGAGCAGAGGTGTTAGCAGAAAGATTTGCACAAAATATCATTTCCGCAAGTGACTGGGACGGTATCCCCCTTTTAGAGCAAGGCTACGACATCATCATCAACGGCACAGCGGCAAGTTTAGATGATAAGCTAATTCCCGTTTCGGGCAAGATAATTGGCAAACAAAGCTTGGTGTATGACATGATGTACGGTGACAAACCCACCATTTTTATGGATTGGGCAAAGCAAAATAACCCAAACTGTCAAACAATGGACGGACTAGGAATGTTAGTAGGGCAAGCCGCCGAAGCCTTTTATCTATGGCGAAAAGTACGCCCAATCACTGCAACGGTTATTGCACATGTTCGGGATTTAACCGCATAACGACTTAAAACCAAAAAACGCCAGGGGGGGTAGTTTTAAGCTAAAAGTACCTGCCCCTGGCGTTTTTTGGTTTTGTTTAATATCTGAACTTGTAAGTTTGATTAACAAATAGATCAAAGTAAAACAATTATGCTAATTATTTTTCTCCTTAAGGGAGCAGTCGTATGCGGCAAGTTTTTTTTGAAGTGTTGTTATGATTTTGTCGGGTATATTGATTTCTACTTGCACTTTTTCTGAGTAGTTAACAGCTATTATTTCAGTGTTGGATTGTGAGCATAGGTGGCGTATTTGTTGTTCAAGTGCAAAATCACAATAGATAATATAAAGAGTTTTAGGGATTTGTGTTTCGGTGGGTAAATTTTCCATTACGGCTTGTGCGGCTTGCCCGTAAGCACGGGTTAATCCGCCAGCACCTAATTTGATTCCACCAAAGTAACGCACGACGACGATTATCACATCGCCAATGCCTTTGTGTTGCAGTA